>SXOA01000061.1 GCA_005778405.1 Planctomycetaceae bacterium | reverse complement strand
TTGGGAGAGGGCTGGGGTGAGGGTCTTGGTCTTGTGTTTCGCGTGCATGCGATGGCCAGCAAATCTGCCACGTCCCTTCCCAACCCTCAAAACACCAACCCAGCAGCGTGAGAAGCAGCGCGAAGCTGGCATACGAAATCAATTGCGGGCGCAGCGTCCAGTGATTCGCCAGGCAAACCGCCACTAACAGGCAGACGGCAGCCGTGGCGAGCAGGCCGACCTTTTGCACGCGGGCTCGGCGAATCATGAGTCCGATGACCCCCATCCCGATTGCGACCTTGATGAGCATCAGTCCGCAAGCGCCCAGGAAGTCGTTGCCCAATGCCAGCGCAAGTTCCGCGATGATTTCGTGATTAATCCAGGGATAGCCATGGGCAATGTACGAGTAAGTTGTCGTCGTCGGCAAACCGTTGACGAGGGCGTCTCGCCCGTACTGCACATGCCCCCATAGGTCCGGGTCGGCAATGTTCAGCGATAGCGCCACACCGCTCGCGAGAATCACAGCCGTGAGCACACCGCGATCAAACCACGCCGCGGACGCGAATACCTTCTTTGGCTGAGGAAGGAAACTGACCATGAGATGTGCATGGGAGGAACGTCCACGGCTTTGCGTGGGCGTGAAGCAACGCTCATTCAAACCACATGCCCGCGCAAAGCCGTGAGCATGCTATGTCTCCCCAACTCTAGGTTGCAACTTCGCTACAAGTCGACCTTCTTCGTTTTGCATGACTTGGAGCGGTTATGACGGGGCAGTAGGATAAAACCCTATGCACTGGCATCACGAAATCGACGGCATCCACCTCCATCTCAGCCAGCCTCACGAGGCGCAGGGGGAATGGATTGGCCAGCAGGAAATCCTGCGACAGCTTCTAGCCTGCTGGATCGTCGTCGATGAGAAAGACCTCCCTCTCGCCCCCCGGCTTATCGGCACACCGGGCATTGGCAAGACGGCACTGGCCATGGCGGGGGCCCAGGTCCGCAAGCAGGAGCTTTTTATCTATCAATGCACGTCAGACACACGGCCGGAGGATCTGCTCGTTACTCCGGTGCTGGCCGAGAGCGGCAAGATCGCCTACCACGCCTCGCCGCTAGTCACCGCGATGATCCGCGGCGGCGTTTGCATTCTGGATGAAGGGAATCGGATGAACGAAAAGTCGTGGGCCAGCCTCGCTCCGCTGCTCGACCATCGCCGCTACGTAGAGAGCATCGTCGCCGGCATCACGGTCAAGGCCCACCGCGATTTCCGCTGCGCCGTCACCATGAACCAGGACGAATCGACTTACGAAATCCCCGACTACATCCTCAGCCGCCTCCAGCCCACGTTGCAGCTCGGCTTTCCGAGCAAGCGGGACGAGATGGCCATCCTCCAGTACCACCTCCCCTTCGCCCAGGCTGACATGCTGGCGATGACCGTGGAGTTTTTGCAACAAGCCCACGACCTGAAGCTCGATTTCTCCCCCCGCGACGGCATCAACCTGCTCCGCTTCGCCATGAAGCGGCTGGCGCAGGATCCGACCCACCCGATGAGCAAGGACGCCGCTTGGCGGGAGGCCCTGCAAAAATGCCTGGGGGACGAAGCCCTGGACCTCCACAGCCTTGCCCAGAAAAAAGCCCGCACCCTCGGCGGCAGCGACGTGCCGCTCGGGCTTGGTGACTTCTTTTTTAGCGCGGACGACCCGCTGCATCCGGATCGGGAGGATGATGAAGAAGAAGAGTAGTGAACCAGCCTTCTTCCTAAACTATGCGTGCCAACGTCCTGATTGTCGATGACGAAGAATCCATCTGCTGGGGGTTGTCGCGCCTGTTGGAAAGTGAGGGGCACGAGGCCAGCGTGGCTTCGTCGGCCGAAGAGGCACTCGCCCGCATTGCCAAGTCACCTCCCGACCTGATTGTGATGGATGTCCGGCTGCCGGGGATGGATGGCCTGGCCGCAATGCGGCAGTTGCGGGCGCAGGGCGACGAAGTACCCATCGTCGTCATCACGGCATTCGGCAATCTGGAAACTGCCGTTGGGGCGATGAAAGCGGGGGCCATTGATTACCTTCCCAAGCCGTTTGACCTGGAACAGGCGGCCACGGTAATTCGCCGCGCTCTGAGCCGGAGCGCTCGCGGAAAGCCCGGAGCAGAGTTCGCTTCCCAGCCGCTCGGCAACCGCTCGGACGAAGAGCTTCTGGGACAGAGCGCGGTGATGCAGGAGGTCTTCAAGCGGATCGCCCTCGTTGCGCCGACCGATGTCTCCGTACTTGTCACCGGCGAAAGCGGCACCGGCAAGGAACTTGTCGCGCGGGCCATTCACCGGCATTCGTCGCGGAGCAGCAAGCCGTTCATACCGGTCAATTTGGCTTCGCTCAGTCCGCTGCTCGTCGAGAGCGAGCTGTTCGGCCACGTCCGCGGGGCTTACACCGGGGCGGACACCAGCCGCGTGGGGCTGCTGGAATTGGCGGACGGGGCCACGGTGTTCTTCGACGAGATGGGGGATATTCCGCCGAGCGTGCAAGTCAAGCTTTTGCGGGTGCTGGAGCAGCATGAAGTGACTCCGGTGGGGGACACGCGGCCGCGGCCGTGCAACTTTCGGATGATTGCCGCCACCAACCGGGATCTGATGCAATGCCTGCAGGAAGGAACCCTTCGCCGCGATTTGTACTTCCGCCTGGCGAGCTACGAGATTTCGCTGCCGCCGCTTCGGCAGCGACCGGAGGACATTCCACTGCTCACCGAGCGGTTTTTGCAAACGGTCAACTTGCCCTCGGACAAAACAGCATTCACGAAGACTGCGATGGAGGAAATGCAGCGGCGGCCCTGGCCGGGAAACGTCCGCGAACTTCGCAACGCAGTCGAACACGCCGCCATCCTGGCTCGCGGCCTGGCCATTGGTCCCGAGCATCTCCCCGAAAGCCGGGATTTGGATGCTCGCCCGCAGCAAGACATAGCCAGCGAGCTGCGTACCGCGGTTCGCAATTGGGCCACTGCCAAACTCGCTGCGGAAGGGGCCAGCGGCAGTATGTATGAGCAGTTCTTGCAGGAAGCCGAGCCCGCGCTCTTCGACCGCGTCCTGGAGAGCACTCTCCAGAATCGAGCGGCGGCGGCGGAAATTCTCGGCATCCACCGAGCGACACTGCGGAAGAAAATGCAATGACCAGTCGCAAGCGCAAGACATGGCAGGAAAAGCTGGCGGATGACAAGGATCTGCCGAAGGTGATTCGCCTTACCGGCAAAGCCAAGGCCAAATGGGGTGCGGGAACGATGGTCATTCCCGCGCCGCGCCAGGTCGACGCGGTCATGCGCGGGGTGCCGCGCGGCAAGCTGATCACCATCAACGAGATTCGGGCTGAGTTGGCGAAGCAGCACAAAGTCACCGTCGGCTGCCCCATCACCACGGGCATCTTCGCCTGGATCGCCGCCCATGCCGCCGACGAAGCCGCCGCTGCCGGCAAGAAACGAGTGACGCCGTATTGGCGTACTCTCAAGTCCGGCGGCGAGCTCAACGCCAAGTATCCCGGCGGAGTGGAGAAGTTAAAGGAGTTGCTCGAAGCCGAAGGACACCAGGTCGTGCCGAAGGGGAAGCGATGGGTGGTGGAGGGGTTTGAAAGAAGCTTGCCACGTAGCCGTGCCGATTCCCCATCCAGATCGGCAGCAGTGCCCGAGCGAACGAATTAGCTCAGCGGCGGCCGCCACCCGAGCGAGCTACGAACTCCAGAAACCGAGAAGGCGGCGGCAGTCTGCTGCAGCAACTGGTTCGGCGGCTATTCGCCAGCAGCGGGCACTCGCTTCAGCACGAAGGACAAGCCCCTTGTTTGGGCGTTCGTCTCGAACGTCGTCGGCCGACCATGACCACTGTCGTTCCAGCACACCCGCAACAGGTCTCCTTCAAACGCGTAGATGCCTGTCATGAAGAAGCGGTTGCCCTCGGGCGTGTTCGCCTCGATTTCCAGTGACTTTGGTCGGGTGGAGGCAAACACGCGAAAGGACAGCTCCAAGCGGCCGGCCCCTTCCTTTTCTAGGATGAGTTTTTCTCCGGCGAATTCAATGGTGCTGAATCCTATCTCCTGGGGAACCTTGTCGCCGCTGTCTTCAAAATCGAGAACGGTCCATCGCCCCTGAAGCAGTGAAGATTCCATGTTACCCCGGTCTCAAGATTGCGGGGACCCTTTCAAGTCAGCGACAAGACCGAAAACAACAATTACCAAACCGACCACTCCGATGACTCCGCCGGCCAACATTGCGAGGCCTCCCGCGTTCCCCAGCCGGTTGGCGGCCGCAAGCAGAGCATCTGCGAGCGTGCCGGCCGCGAATAGGATGGCACCCGCAAGAACGAGCAAGGCTCCAGCAATGGCCTTCATGAGTGGACTCGCAAAAACGTTTCCGTCGAATGGCCTCGTTCACCGGGCGGCGGCGAATGAACGGAACCAACAACCTGGCACTGCCCGCCGCTCCGATGCTACGTGTGGTTAGACCTCTGCGTCAAAATCGGCCCCGCAATGACGGCAGCATTTATCTCTTGTTGGATCACCCATTCCAAACAAGCCCTGGCATTTTGGGCAACGGATACTCCATTGTCCAATCCCACCAACGAGGAATAGTCCGCCACCCAGCAGCGTCAGCACCACGAGCAGCGGCCAATACTCCGGCGGTTGAGAAGGGACAAGTTTCATCTGCAGGGCCACCAAGAGCGGCGGAACCAGCATCACTGCTCCCGTGATGACACAGATGCGCCAGGGACGTCGTGACTGCGTCATTTGGTCGCGGAGCTTCATGGGTTGGCTCCTTGGTTTAACTGGTGTTTATTGTAACCGGCACCGGCACGATATTACACGCACCGGCATGATATTCAAGTTCGCCGGCACGATATCACGAGACCGGCGCACTATGGTGTCATAGGAGATGCGCTGGGAGGGACTGTCAACATGAATGCTGGATTCTTGGAGTGTCCCCCATGGGGGGACTTGACGGACACTTGGGATATGTGTACAATTGAGTCTTATCGGGCCGGCGAGAATCCGGCGGGATATTTGACAAGTGAAAATGAAGTTGCGTGGAAGTGGGAGATGCCGCGCGCGGGGTGGGCCAAGGAGTGATTGGAAAACGCGATTTGGCACCGGTAGGAGGTGAACCACGGATTCCACGGATGAAATCCGAGTTAGTGCAGACTCCGTAGATAGGAATCGAGTTGGCGAATGCGCATCTGAACTTCGTTTCTGATCCGTGCTGTCCGTGCCATCCGTGGTTAGAAATGCGGTTCCTTTCCCCCACTTTCAAGGAGGGGGGTGGTGCAAAAGTCGGCGAGACTACCTTCGGAAACTGCGTGCTATCAAGGACTTGCGAAATCACAAGTGGCGACTTTTGCACCACGGTTTTTTTAGAGCCCCGCAATCGGGCTGCCGCTGGTCATGAGCCGGAGGACGTCGTTGGGAAGGCCGGGCATGAGGCGGACCTGCGGCAGGTCGAGCATGGTGTCGAAGATGGTGGCGACCAGGTTCTCGTTGCCAACGGGTTCAGATTGCGGTTCGCCGCCGTCGCGAGTGGATTGGCCGATGACCTGGCCCATCTTGAGCCCGCCGCCGTAGAGCAAGAGCGGAGCAAGGCCGCCCCAATGGTCGCGGCCCCCTCCTTTATTGACTCGCGGGGTGCGTCCCATTTCGCCGCAGGCAACGAGGAGGATCTTTTCGTTGAGGCCGCGGGCTTTGGTGTCTTCGATAAAGGCCGAGACGGCGTGGTCGAGCGGGTGACCCATGTAGGCCATCCCTTCCTCACAGGGGGCGTTGTTCACATCAGCATGCATGTCCCACACAAAGCTCGTCGTCACTGTCACGAACCCACAGCCGGCCTCGCAAAGGCGGCGGGCGAGCAGGAGCAGCTTGCCGAGGGTCTGGGAGTTGTCGACGTAATTGTTGTAGTTGTTCCACTTGCGGCTAATTTGGTCGGGGCGGACGAGCGGAGCCGTGTCGTAGCGGGCGATGGTCTTGGCGTCTTCTTGCGAGAGGTCAAAGGCCTTGGCGACACCGCCGAGAATGGTCTGAAACGCTTGCTGTTGAAACTTATCCTGACCGTCGAGTTTGCCGGCGTCGGCTTCGCGATTGAGCTTATCCAGGCCGGCAAGGAGGTTACGGCGGTCGTCTACTCGAGTCTTGTCGAGGTGCAATTCGAGGTTCTTTTGGAAACTTCCGCCGCCGCCGGGAACAAAGGGGGCATAGGCGGCTCCGAGTTGGCCTGCCGAATCGAAGCGGCCGAAGTTTTCCACGGCAGGAAGGGATTTGGGCTCGATGGCGCGCGGAAAGAGGCAGGCGTTAAGCGGCATTCCGGTCGCCGGATGATTGCTGCCGGCCACGCGGGCATAGAGCGAGCCGATATTCGCGCCGAGCGTCCCTTTACTCACAATCGGTTTGATGTCGTGATTGGCATCGCCGGTACGGAACGAGCGGACAATCGAGAACTTGTCGTTCAAGGCCGCCAGCTTGGGAAACGTGCTGCAGAAGGTGATGCCGCTGAGCTTGGTGGGGATTTCGCCGGTGGTGCTCCGAATCTCCGCGGCGGCATCCATCTTGGGATCGAACGTTTCAAACTGGCTCGGCCCACCGTGGAGGAACAGGAAGATGCACGATTTGTCCTTGACCGGCCGATTGTTGGCCGCAGCCTGAGCGCGATTGGCGAGGAGGCCTGGCAGCGTCAGCCCACCGAGCGCGAGACCGCCGACTTGGAGAAAGGAGCGGCGAGAGGAGCGGCTGTCGTGGAAATGGAGCATAGGTTCCTCTCATTGTAGCCTAATTCAATGCTTAGCCCCCGCGTCCACGCGGGGAAACGCCGCTTGGACGCGGCGGCTAAGCTATCCAAACAACTCCGTCAGTGGCCGGCCCCCGTCCACGATGGCCACCGGGCGGCCGTGGGCGTCGGGAACGTGCATGTGCGGGTCGATGCCAAGGGCGTGGTAAATGGTGCAGGCAAGGTCTTCCGGTTTGACCGGTTTGTCGGTGGCGTAAGCGGCATCTTTGTCGGTGGTTCCATAGACGGTGCCGCCACGAATTCCCGCGCCGGCGATGATGGCGGGAAACAGCGTGCTCCAATGACTGCGGCCCCAGCGTTCGCTCGCGGTCGGCGTGCGCCCCATCTCACCGAGACAGACTACGAGTGTCTCGTCGAGCAGACCACGTTGGTCGAGGTCTTCCAGCAGCGATGCCAGTGCATTATCGAGCCCCGGCAGCAGGTGCTTCTTCACGTCGTCGCTGTGGACGTGCGAATCCCAACTATAGCCATCGACCGCCTCGTAATGGACGGTGACGTATTTCACGCCGGCTTCCACGAGGCGGCGTGCCATGAGGGTTGCCTGGCCGAATAGATTGCGGCCGTATTTGTCGCGGAGGTCTTTGGGCTCCGCCTTGATGTCGAGCGCTTTGCGGGTTTGCTCCGAGGTTGCGAGAGACCAGGCGCGGGTCTGGAATTGGTCGAGGGCGGCGATGGCTGTGTTTTTTCCACCGGTGCGAAGCTGATCGTCAAACTGTGCGAGGAGCGAGCGGCGGCGGTCGAGCCGGTCGAGCGTCATCTCCGGCGGCAGCTTGAGCCCCTGGATTTGGAAGTTGAGCTCTTCGTCCGTGCATTCGCGAAAGTAGGGATTGTCCTTGGCGTCTCGCTTGTTAATCGTCGTCGTGAGCGGATCGTAGCCGCGGCCGAGCCAGCCGGCGTATTCTCCGGGACGGCGAAGCTGGATGGTGTACTCTTCCAGACGACCCAAGAAATTTGGCGTGACGACATAGCTCGGCAGCCGGCCATCGGTGGGGATGCCGCCGTGCTGACTCAGATATTCCACGACGGAACCAATCGACGGCCAGTCCCGCGGCGTGGCGTTGAAGCCCTGGCCAATCGGCACATGCCAGGGATGGCCGGTCTGCATGTAGTGGCCGGCCGTGCTGTGGTCGTTGTACGTGTGCGTCATGGTCTTGATAACGCAGAACTTGTCGCTGATCTTCGCCAGCCGCGGCAGTTGGTCGCTAATGAGCAGGCCGGGAGTTTTGCAGGGAGTCGGGCTGAAAGGGCCACGACTTTTGGTGGGGGCATTCGGCTTGAGGTCGAAGGTCTCTAGCTGGCTTGGCCCGCCGAAGAGCATCATGAAGATGACGGACTTGGCTCTGGCTGGGGGAACTATGGCTAGGGACGAAACCCCTCCCCCCTGCTCTGCCGCAAAGAGTTTCGGCAGCGTCAACCCAAACAGCCCCGCCCCAGCCGCCTGGAGAAGCGTTCGCCGGGACGGCCGGCCGGCGGCTTCGTCGCTTCCTACGATTCGCAGCATCTCCGCCTCCAGCCGGGAAATAGAGACCAAACATACGTCTTGGTGTTGAAAATATCAGCGCCGGCTGATGGGTGCAAGCTTTTTCGGCCTGTTTTAGCCGTTGCCGACGTTTTTTTGGCCCGTTCCGGCCTTTGGATTTCGTCTCCTCCTCGCTAAACTCCGCCCCCCTACTATCGTTAGGGGCCACCGGACGAGGTTCAAGAATCTTGTCCTTTGCGGAAGGAATGTGTGCGTTAAGTCTTGAAACGGAATTTGGGGCTTTTAGAATGGAGTCTGACGGCCCCATATTCCGCACTCTCGTAAAGGTTGAGGTGACCGATGCGAACCGCGGGATATTGTGTGCTCATTGGCATTGCTGTTGGCGCTGTGGCGCTGGCGGTGGAGTTCCCTCAGGCTCAGGCACAACGAGTGCCTGCCGAGCGAACGCCTCCGGCCGACCAGCTCATCGCGCTGCCCTTTGAAGCGTCCGATGGCAAACAGCAAGTCACGATTGTGGACCCGAGGACGCGCGTCATTGCGGTCTATCAAGTGGATAAAGTGAACGGCTCGCTGGCTCTGCGGAGCGTGCGGAATGTTCACTGGGATTTACTCATGGAGGAGTACAATACGAGTCATGGCACTCCGACGCCGCGAGAAATTCGCGCGCTCGCGGAGCAACGATAAGCCGGCACCTGCCGGCCTAACACAAGTAACTTGCGGAATAATCGGCCTCGCCACCTGCGAATCAACCGAAAACCCGTAAGTCGCTGCACTGGAGCCTCCGATGGCCGGCAAGTTTGTGGATCTCAAAGAAGCCGCGAAGATGATTGGCGTGACCGCCGAGGAGCTCGTCGAGATGCGCTCCCGCGGAGACATCTTCGGCTATCGGGATGGGGCGAGCTGGAAATTCAAGATGGAAGAGGTGGAGCGGGTCATGGCCGAGCGCGGCGGACAAGGCTCCGGCGCTGGCTCCGCCGTCTTCGCTGCTAATGACGAGGAATTTGACAACCTCATCAGCGGCCTCTCTTCCAAGATCATTTCTGATCGCGGGAAAGACGATCCGGAATCGATCCTGGTCACCGAACAAGAGCTGGGACACAGCGCGGAAGGAACCAGCAGCACGATCATCGGCAAGCAGGGCAAGAAGGGCGCTGGAGACAGCGATCTGCAACTCGCGACCGAAGGGGGCTCGGGAAAGGGTTCGGGCAAAGGCTCCGGCAAAGGAAGCGACAAGCTGTTGCAGGCTCCCGGTGCTCGTCTCAAGGGTGGAGAAGGCTCCGACGTGCTCGGCGGTACTCATCTCAAGTCCTCGACCGGCAGTGGTACCGGCGACATGCCCTCAGTCAAGCCTGGCAGCGGTACTGGCGACATGCCCAAAGTGAAATCAGCCGGCGGCAGCGAGGTTTCGCTTGGTGACGAAATGAAAATGGCGGATGACGACTTGGAACTCGGCAGCGACGACGCTCTGGATGAAGACATTGGCAAGACTGGCAGCGGCAAGAAGTCCGGCACTGGCTCGGATGTGACCCTCGGGGCCGGCGATAGCGGCATCAATCTCAAACCCAGCGACAGTGGTCTGAACCTGGACGAAGAACCGCTCGATCTGGGCGGCTCCGCGGTGGATTCACTGGAATTGCCGGAAGACGACGACGTCATCGCCTTGGAAGAAGAGCCCGCCGATCCCGAAGAGGCCACCCAGCTCAAGGCGGACGACCAGTTTATGCTCTCCGCCAGCGACGCGCTGATGGAAGACGAGTCGGACAGCGGTTCGCAAGTGATTGCCCTGGAAGATTCGGAAGCTTTCGACGAAAACGCGGCCACGATGCTGAAAGCCGGCGAGCAGCCTGCCCTTTTGGCCGACGACGCCTTCGCCGCCGCCAACATGGCCGGCCCAGCCGACCCGCTGGCCGCTGCCACGCTCAGTCCGGGCATGGCGCCGGCCGGAGCGCCCATGTACATGCAGCCGGTGGAGTTGCCTTATTCCATCTGGAACGTACTGAGCCTGTTCGCAATTGTCATGCTGCTGGCCGTGACGGGAATGTTCATGACCGACGTAATGCTCAATATGTGGAGTTGGAATGGAGCCGGCTCGGCTTCCACCAGTCTGATGGATGCTGTCATCAATACGTTTGGACTGAAGGGTTAGTTGTCCGCTCACTTCGTGAGCGGACAGCCTGCGCCCGGAGTGTGCAGGCTGCCAATGGATTCGAAAGGAGTCGAATCGATGCCACGCAAATCTGCGAATCACTTTCTGCTGCCAATCATAGCTGCGCTTACCGCGGTTTCCGGGTGCGCCGGACCAAACGCCCAGGTGAGCCAGATTCAGACCGAAAAGCAGGAGCTCATCTCCACGGTCAAGGCGCAGAAAGAAGAAAAGGAAGCCCTGCAACAACGAGCCGCTGCGCTCGAACAGCGGCTCGACCAATCGGAGAAAGAGATCTTTCGCCTGACAGGCCGCAAGAGCGATTGGGATGATGGAGCGCGCAGCGCCTCGACGAAGAACCTCCCACTTCCCTTAGGAGAGGGCCGGGGCGAGAGTCTTACGGTTCCCAAGAAAAGCGAGAAGTTACCATGGCGCGCGCCCGCAACTCCTTCGTCCTCCAAGCCGCCGACAACACCACCGAAAGAACCCAGTAGCGGCGGCTCCACCAACACCAGTTCCAAAGTCGTGCCTACACTCCGCTCGCTCGCTCAGCGCGACTCCCGCCTGCAATACGACGCCATCACGGATACGGCTCGCTACCAGGTGGATATCACCTTCGATGAAAACGAAGCGGGCCTGACTGTCGAAGGGCGCAAGCGATTGGACGACCTGGCGAGTTGGCTCAAGGCGGAGCAAACGAAAGAGCTGCGGGTGCTCGTTTCTGGCTCGTCCACCGGCATGAAGAAGCAGAGAGCGGGCGACGACAAACCGCGCTATGCCAACGACCGGCAACTCGGTGCGGCCCGAGCCGGCGCGGTCGCCGACTACCTCGACCGCCACGGCATCACTGCCGACCGCCTCGTTGTTGTCGGCAGCGGCGGTCCTCAGAAGACCTTGGAAGAATCCGCTGGCAGCCCCGTGCAGATCCATCTGGCCGAATCCTCAGCGCCAGTTCTGGGGCTGGTTCCCAAACAGCCGTCGCTGCGGCGATAAACCGACTGTCCGATTCTGACGTCCATTACAGCTGTGCAAATGCCGAGAGCGCCTTTTCTAAGTGCTCCCGCTCGAGCGCCGCCGAAACCTGCACGCGCAATCGGGCCTGTCCCTTGGGGACGACGGGGAAGCCGAAGCCGATGACCATCACGCCCAGCTCCAGCAGGCGCTGGCTCTTGGCGATGGCCTCGGCTGCGTCGCCGATCATGACGGGGATGATGGCGGTGGGGGAAGCGTGGATGTCAAAGCCGAGCTTTGCCAGCCCCGCCCGCATAAGCGCGATGTTGTCTCGCAACTTCTGCACCCGCTGGGGCTCGCGATCCACGATCTCGATGGCTTTGCGAGCGCTGCAGGCGACGGTGGCGGGGACGGCATTGGAAAACAGGCTCGGCCGAGCACGTTGCTTGAGGACTTCAACCACGTGCGGTGCTGCCGCGACATAACCTCCAGCTGCTCCGCCGAGCGCTTTGCCGAGCGTGCCGGTGAGAATGTCTACCTGGCCGAAGCAGCCGGCATGTTCGGGGGTGCCGCGGCCGGTTTTGCCCAGTGCGCCGATGCCGTGGGAATCATCGACGACGAGCAGGGCCTCATACTTTTTGCAGAGGGCGACAAGCTCCGGCAAAGGGGCCACATCCCCTTCCATGCTGAAGACTCCGTCCGTCACTACCCAGCGGCAGGCCTTTCCCGCGTGCTGCTTCAGCTTCGCTTCCAAATCCGCCAGGTCGCTATGCTTGTAGACCGCCCGCTCGATCGCCCGCGGCACCAGCCGAATGCCGTCGATAATGCTTGCATGATTCAGCTCGTCGGAAAGGATGACGTCGTCCGGCCCCACCAGCGTTTGAAAGACCGCCTCGTTCGCGTTCCAGCAACTGACGTAGCTGAGCGACGCCTCGGTGCCGACGAATTTGGCGATCGTCGCTTCCAGCTCCCGATGGCAAACCAGCGTGCCGCAGATAAATCGCACGCTGGCAGTCCCCGCGCCGTATTTCTTCAGCCCTTGGTGGCCGGCCTCGATGACTTCCGGATGGCTCGCCAGCCCCAGGTAATTGTTCGAACAGAGAACGACGACTTCGCCGACTCCTTCAATTCGTGCCGTCGGCCCGAGGGCCCCTTCCAAATGATGGAACCGCTTCAGCTGGCGGGAATCCTCCAGGGACTTCAGCAGGTCGCGGGCACGGGCGTCGAAGGAGGCATTGGGCATGCGATGGTTCCTTACTGCGTTACTTCCAGCACCACCTTGATCGCTTCCCCCGCCTGCATCAGCTTGAAGCCCTTCTCGAAATCAGCCAGCGGCAGATGGTGGGTGACGATTGGCTCCAGGTTCAGCCGGCCGGAGAGGACGAAGCTTTCCACCTGATACCAGGTTTCGAACATCCGCCGCCCGTTGATGCCCAGCACTGTGGCCCCCTTGAAAATGATATCGTTGGGCAGGTCCAGCGGCACCGGCTCCGCGGGGATGCCGAGCAAGGCCGCCGTGCCGCCGTTGCGGAGGGCGGCAAAGCCCTGGCGGATCGCCTTGGGGTGGCCGCTCATTTCCAGCAGCACTTCCGGCCCCTGGTTGTGCGTCAGCTCGCGGGCTTTGGCGGGCCAGTTTTCGTCGCTGGCATGGAAGGCGTGATCGGCCCCCAGCTTTTTCGCCAGCGCCAGCCGCTTCTCGTCCCGGTCGGTGACCATGATGGTTCCGGCCCCCGCGGCATGAGCAATCGTCACCGCCATCAATCCAATGATGCCGACGCCGGTGATGAGCACGCTCCGCCCGCTCACACCCGCCGCCATCACCGTGTGCATGGCGTTGCCGAGCGGATCAAAGATCGCGGCGATGTGGCTGGGGATGTCGGGATGAACGGGCCACAGGTTTTCTTCCGGCACCGCCACGTACTGGGCGAAGCAGCCGTTGCAATCGATGCCGAGGATGTCCACCTTCTCGCAAATGTGCCCGTTCCCGGTCCTGCAAGGCTGACAAACTCCGCAGCCGATGTGCCCCTCGGCACTGACCCGCTGGCCGATTTGCGCCCGCGTGACGGCGGATCCCATCGCCACCACCTTCCCCACGAACTCATGCCCCGTCGTGATGCCAAGCTGCACGCGGCTCTTGCTCCAGGCATCCCATTCATAGATGTGCCGGTCGGTGCCGCAAATGCCGGCGTGGGTCACGGCCACCAGCACCTCGCGCGGGCCAATCTTCGGCACTGGCGTCTCCGGCTGCCACCACAGGCCGGGCTCGCTTCTCAGCTTGCGGATGGCGGGCATCGTGGCGGGGATATGGTCGTTCATGGGTCACTCGCAAAGGTGGGGTAGGCTTCCAGCCTGCCCAGAGCGGAGTTTTGGGCAGGCTGGAAGCCTACCCCACTGGTTCCTGGAAACTGGAATCGACTTCTGCTATAGTAGAATCCTGGCATCCGGTTTACAAGAGGTGAAATCCAGTATTGTGGAAATGCCACTTTCGAGAAAAGCAGTGAAGAGAAAACAGGCGAAAACGGCACAGGCTGGAAGCCTATCCCACGCAGCGGAGCCCTTGCAGCAGCTCGTCTGCGACCGCGTCAAGGGGATGCGGCGGGACAAGGGCTGGACGCTGGAGCAGCTCGCCAGCCTCTCCGGCGTCAGCCGCTCGATGCTCAGCCAAATCGAGCGAGGGGCGGCCAATCCCACGCTGGGGGTGGCGTACCGCATCGCCCAGGCCTTTGGTCTGTCCCTCGGGGATCTCGTCGATGCTCCGGCATCGGCTCCCAAAATCGAAGTCATCCGCCACAGCGACCGGGATTTTCTGTTCCGTGACGACCCCCAGTGCCGCATCCGCACCCTCTCGCCGCTGCACCTGGAAAAAGACGTCGAGTTCTACGAGTTGACTCTCAAGCCGGCCGGCGCGCTGGTCAGCTCGCCGCACTACGAGGGGACCCGCGAGTTCCTGACCATCGAAGAAGGCTCCGTCCGCCTCACCTCCGGCGACGAAACCCGCGACCTCAGCAAAGGAGACTCCGCCCACTATCCCGCCGACGTGCCGCATAAGATCGAAAACATCGGCAAGGGGCGGGCGGTAGCGTTTCTGGTGGATATCTATGGGCGTCTGGCAACGCGGCGAGGATAAGTCACTTCACTCGGATGCTACTTCATTTACCAGCGGCACACTCAGAAATTCCGACACTTCGCTGGCCAGCGTCCAGGTCGCGTCCCAGTTGGAGGTGTTGGTCATGTTCAGCCGCGGCTCGTCGGGATTGTTGAGGACGAGATTGGCCTGGTATGTAAAGAATGGCGGAGTTTGGCTACTGCCACCCCCTTGCCAGCCTCCTTCGATGAGCTGCACAGCCTGAATGGATGTCAGGGGGATCGTTCTCCACGACCAGAGGCGGCGCAGAACCAGCTCCCCGCGGGTGCGGTCAAAGTCCATTCGCCGTGTGAACGCCATGAGGAGCAGGAATACGGCGACAAACACCCCACCCACCACGCCGATAAAATATCCGGCTGTGTTTCCCTGCCACACCACGTAGCCTCCCAAGGCTAGAGTCCCTCCACCAAAAATCATCCCCACCAGCGGAAAGAAAGTCCGCGGCCGCAAGCTGAGCAGCTCGCCGTTTGCGCGAGTCAGCACATGGCTAGTCCCCGTCTGAGCCAGCACGGCAAGCGGCGTCGTTTCGGCCTGGATTTGCTGTTCCTTGGTTCTAGGCTTGCGTTTCATGGGTAACAGGAAATTCCCTGCCGTTTGATTCTCACTTCGGCACGACGGGCGTCACCGGCGCCGGCTGCGGGTACTTCGCCCGTTCGGCTTGCCACTTCTTCACGTCATTGGGCTTGTCCGTGGCCATGGAGAGATCGATGAGCCGATCCAATGATTCGGGGAGTCGAAATCTGCTTGGCGCTGGGATCGACTCCTCGCGCTGCTTCATTCCCTCGTACCCGGCCAGCAGCAGCGGCTCCGCCTCTTTGTACTTCTTCTGCCCCAGCAGCGCACCACCAAGCATCGACTTCGTCTCAAAGGTTGTCCAGGCGACTGGCTGCACTGTCTCGCGGATTGCCAGGCACTCGTAAAGAAACGGCTCGGCATTCGCAAACAGCCCCGCATTCAGTAGTCGGTGTGAAGTATTGGCAAGTTGAGTTGCGTAGCCAGAATCGTTCGCCTTGGTTCGCTTTCGCTGCTGTTGAAAGTACTCCTGGAACAACGGCACAGCTTTCGTTCCCTGTTGGCATTCAAGATATGCGGTGGCGAGGTTGCCCATGCTGACGAGCGTGTCGGGATGATCGGGGCCGTGCTTCACTTTCCTGAACTCCAGAATCTCTTCGAACAACGACAGGGCCATGTCCCGCTTCCCAGCGGCCAAGTAACCCAAGGCGAGGTTGTTCATGCTGGTGAGAGAATCGGGATGGTCGGGGCCGCGTTTGACCTTCCCAAGCCGCAGCGTCTCCTCGAGTAGCGGCAGGGCCAAGTCCAACTTCCCAGCGGCCTGGTAGGTCATCGCGAGATTGTTCATGCTGGCGAGCGTATCGGGATGGTCGGGGCCGTGCTTCCCCTTCATCAATTTCAGAGTCTCCTCGAGTAGTGGAAGAGCCAAATCGAGTTTTCCTGCATTCCGGTAACCCAACGCGAGGTTGTTCATGCTGGTGAGAGAATCGGGATGGTTGGGGCCGCGTTTGACCTTCCTAAGGCGCAGCGTCTCCTCGAGCAGCGGCAAGGCCAAGTCCAGCTTCTCAGCGGCCCAGTATCCCATGGCCAAATTGTTCATGGCGGTGAGTGTGTCGGGATGGTCGGGGCCTTGTTTCGCATTCCTGAGCTTCAAAGTCTCTTCGAGCAGGGGCAAGGCCAGGTCCAGCTTCCCAGCGATCCGGTAACTCACGGCAAGGTTGTTCATGCTACCGAGCGTGTCGGGGTGGTCGGGCCCGAGATTCGCCTTCATTGATTTCAGAGTCTCTTCGGACAATGGTAGGGCCAGGTCAGACTTCCCAGCAGCTCGGTAGCCCGAAGCGAGGTTACTCATGCTATAGAGTGTGTCAGGATCGCTGGGACCGCGTCTTGCGGTCCTTCGCTTCAGCGTCTCCTCGTAGAGCGGCAGGGCCAAATCCAGGTTTCCAGCAACGTGGTAGCCCAGAGCAAGGTTGTTCATGTTAATGAGTGTGTCGGGGTCGTCGGGGCCGAACATTGCGATCGTGAGTTTCAGCGTTTCTTCAAGGAGCGGCAGGGCCAAGTCCAGCTTCCCAGTAGCGCGGTAGCCTTCTGCGAGGTTGGTCATGCTTCGGAGTGTGTCTCGATGGTTGGAGCCAAGCGCTCCGGATCTGGTGGCGCGAGCCTTTTGCAACAGCGGAATCGCTTCGTCGGGATAACCAAGAGTTAGCAGCGATTGCCCGAGTCGGTTCTGTAATTGGGCCACATCCACGGGTTTGCCCACAGATGCCCCTTCTAGTTGAGCGGCCGCTTTCGCCAGTCTTTTTGCCAATACATCTTCCAGCGGGTCACGACCTTGCCTGACTTTGCGGATATCCAGATCCTCAAATATTTTCAGGATGATCTCGTTGCCGTTTCTCGTCTGCTCGTTGGCGAATTTCTCCGCGGCAGCCGCCGCCAGGGCCTTGCGTTCCTGAGCCTGAGCATCGAGCCTGGCCAGGTGCTCCCCCGCAGCCTTTGTGTTGGCACGGTGTTCCTGCTGCCTGGCTTCCAGCAAACCGAGCGTCGTGCCGATGATTCCCAGGAGTAGGACGGCAGCGATGACGCCGCCGGCAACTTGCATAACGCGCCGCTTTTTGACTTGTTCACTGGCCCTCGCTTCTGCCGCGGCGCGGTTCGTTTCGGCTTGGCGCAAGCGGTCTTCCACGCCGCTGCGATAATGCGCCACGGCCTCCGCCACGGCCTGGCCGTTTACAAAGCGATCCTCCACTCGAGGCGCAAGCGCGCGCCTGGCCAATGCGAGAAGCTCAAAGTCGGCCGTAGTGGCCGCCAGTCGCTGAAAGCAAGGTTCCAGCAACACTTGCTGAGCACGCCCCAACAACTCCACGGTGGAACCGTTTCCCCAAGGACGCTCACCGGTGAGCATTTCGCACAGGATCGCGCCAAGTGAGAAGACGTCTGTACGGGCATCGACTGCATCTCCCCGTGCCTGCTCGGGGGACATGTACGCCGGAGTCCCCAGAATCGCGCCAGTAAGGGTTGTGTCAGCTTGTTGGACTAGATTCGTAGCCTTCTCCCCCTGCAATCCGACATTCGCATCCTGCAATTCCCTCGCCAGCCCCCAGTCCATTACCTGCACTTCGCCAAACGCTCCCGCCATCACGTTCAGCGGTTTCAGGTCGCGATGAATGATCCCCTGCGTATGAGCAAACCCCACCGCCTGGGCGATCTGCTCGAAAATCTGCAACAGACGCGGCAAGCTGGGCCGGTCGGGACTCGCCAGGAGTTTTGCCAAGGTTTGGCCCCGGATCAACTTCATGGCCAGATAGGGAGTACCATCCGCGAGCGTCCCCATCGAGTGTACCGGCGGTATTCCTGGGTGAGGCAACCTGGCCGTGAGTTTTGCTTCGCGGACAAATCGCTCGGCCGCCGTTGTGGAATCACTGCCTGGCAAGAGCACCTTAATCGCCACTTCGCGGTCGAGCACCGCGTCCCGCGCTTCCAAGACAACACCCATCCCGCCGCGGGCGATCTCTCCGTGAATGTCGTAATCCGGAATCGACGGAAACTGGCCGGAGCCCGGATGCCCGGTCGGACGTTCCGGCAACGTGGTGTCTGGATCAGCGACGTAAGCGCCGGTCCAATCAACCGCGATTTTGGCAGTGGACTTAGCAACGTGATCGACCGTGGGGTTCAGGTCTTCGGGCATATGGCACCCAGGACGGATGGCAGAGTTTTCCAGTTCAATATCCTATCGTTCTCGCTCAAGAAATCACCACAATCAAGGCAAATCTCGTCGCACCCTCAGCGATTCTCTCCGCACTGCGGCGGCTTGGCGAGGCTGAACTCGCTTGCTCCATCCTTGATGGGATGCCAATCCGCACTCCTGCCCGCGCTGAACGAACATCTGGGAAACCGCTTCCACAATCCGGAGAACTGGCTGCTGGCGGATGTGAAGCTGGATGCGTGGCCGCAGAGCGTGACGGCGCAGATCGAGGAAACGAGCTTTAACCTGCTGCATTTCTATCAGGTGTCGTCAAGCGATAGGGGACAATCCCCGCAACTTTCCAATCACCTCCGCCACGGGCATCACGTCGCCCAAATCCAGCTCGATGTCCAGCATATTCACTTCGTGCAGCAGCTCACAGCGTTCGCCGACCGCTTCTTTCGGCACAATGACTCGGACGCTATCGGTCGCATCGCGGCAAGTGGCGTAGACGCAGTGGCTGGTGCTGACGCCGGTGACGATCAACGTGTCGATGGAGAGAGAAGCGAGCATCTCGTGAAAATTCGTCCCTTTGAACGCAGAAGCGTAGCGTTTGCGGATGAGTTTCTCACTGGGCCGCCGCTCGAGCCGCGGATCGAGGTCGAACATGGCCGGGTCGCTGGCTGCGGCGCTGCTCATGCGAAGCTTTTTGTTTTGTGGGCTGGGCGGATCCGACGGATCGAGCGCGTAGCTGGTGAAGAAAATCGGGATGCCGGCGGCGCGTGAGGCGTCTAATACGGTCAGGGTGTTCTGAATGACCGATTCAAGATCGGAGCCGACCTGGGTGGTGGGTTTCGTCCAGAAGATGGCCAGATCGATGACGATCAGCGCCGGCCGAATTCCAAAGCCGACGCGCCCGCCCCAGCCGCGGTCGAGAAAGCGGCTGTGCAATTGGGCGATGTGCGTTTGCAGCGGCCCACGGAGTTCGTCGGGAAGGCGCAGTTCGGGTGCGCCGAATGGAGTTGGAGTGGCGGACATGGTGGTGAGGGGGTCGGGAGTCTTTGGCGGCAAGCAATTTTCTGTTGGCAGAGACACCCGCGCCAAAGACTCCCGACCCCGGCTGGAGGTAGGAACCTACCAGCGGGCTTCCAGTCCAAAGTTGACCCCTTGAGCCCAGAAGTCGCTGGCCCGGCCGGGATATTGCGGCCAGAGGCCCGCATTATTGCCATTAATGGGGAGCGGGGGCCAGAGGTTGGGGTTGATGTGCTGGTCGATCTGGTCGCCGGGGCGGTAAACGCCGCACCAATACATTAGCGTGTAGCCAGTCCTAAACCGCCAGCAGGGATTGATCTGATAGCCAAGGTCGAGGCCGACTTCCGGCAGCATGGTGAAGGAGGTGTTCACGAAGCGGCCGCTGTTACTCGAGACCGCCAGGATGCTGCCGCCGGGTGTTTGCTGCACATTGCTTTGCAAGGCGACGCCGTCGATTGTCACCACGCTCCGGGTATTGCCAATGCCAATCTTGGCAGTCAAATCCAGTGACCAGCAAGCACGGCGAAACCGCAAACTGGTCCCCAGGTCAAAGCCATTGAAGGTGTTTTCGGTGTCGAAGACGTCGCTGCCGTCGCGGACGGTCCCTTGGATGCTGTGCTGCTGATTGATCGTGAGTGAATCGTCCAGCCGGTTGTAGCGATAGCCTAGGAGAAGGTCGAACCGCTTCGCCAGAGGGATCGGACAGCCGTCCCACCAAGAAGGGCCACACCCTTCCCAGCAACAGAGATTGCGGAGGAAGCGGATGTTGGCGCCTTGAAAACGGGTGACGGCATCAATGTTGACGCTACCCAACGGGCCTCCGGCACCTGGCGCCACCGTGAAAACTGCCGGCAAGCCGTCATTGGATTCGTCAAAGAACGGGATGCCGACAAAGGTATTACCCGTGGCATCACTGCGAAACGCGGTCCGCTGATCGGCCAGACCGAAATAGTCACCTTCAACGGCCCAGCACGGGTTGACGTACATCCCGATGACGATGCGTCCGCCCGAGCGTCCCTGGTTGTTGATCAGGTCGTTTCCAAAGAGGACCTGCGTGTTGCCGGGGAGGCTGCCGTCTTCGTTGATGACGCCAGCGGGGATTGCTGTAACCGCGGGATCGCCGGTGGTGACCAACGCCGGCACGTGCATTCCTTTGGTGCTCCAGAGCAGATAGTCCGCCCGGACGTACATGCCGCAGCCCCCCGGATTGCAGAGGGTGCCACAGCAATTGCGGCAGCGTCCGCAGTTGCCAAAGCCGCAGTCATTGCCAGCGTAATCTTCCTCGAAGACGTCACCGAGCAGTTGATTTTCAGGATAATAGTCCACGCCGCTTTCGGCATGATTGTGGCCGGAACGCTCCTCTGCTTCGGCTACCGGCCTGCGCGGGGAAGCCGGAGGAACTCGCGTAGTTCCCCGAGCCGGGGCCGGCGAAGGATGGGGATCATCCGCAGTGCCATTCGTGGAAAGCACAACGACGGACAAGGCAGCGAGGGTGATGGCCAAGCGAAGTGATTGCACGCGTATGTTCCTTCGGGCGGACGAAATGCCGCGGTTCCACCGCGCAGCGAATGCCGCCCGGCGGTTCAGGTAGAAAAGGCCCCGGCTTGTAATGGAGGGAGAGAAACCATGTCAAGAGCAGTTCGTGGGTTAGTTGCGGGCAGCGGTCCGCAAGCGGTACGATAGCGGCACAAGCACCCACCTTTCAGGACTTACTCATGTCTCGCAAACTTCCCCGCCGCCGATTCCTGCAATCCTCGGTCGCGCTCACCGCTGCTATGGGAGCCGGCTTGCCCTTGGTTTCTACATCGCGAGTCCTCGGCGCGAATGAACGTCTCAACATCGGCGTGATCGGCGTCGGCGGGCGCGGAGCGGGGGATCTGGCGGCAGTGGCGGGCGAGAACATCGTGGCGCTGTGCGACGTGGATGAGGGACGCCTCGGCGGCGCGGCATCTCGATTCAAGACCGCAAAGGCATACACTGATTATCGGGAGCTCCTCGAACAAAAGGACCTCGATGCCGTCGTCGTCGCCACGCCGGACCATCACCACGCGCCAGCCACCATCCGCGCCCTCCGTCGCGGCTTGCACGTCTATTGTGAAAAGCCGCTGACCCATACGGTTCACGAAGCCCGTCTGATCGCCCAGACTGCGGCCAAGATGAAAGTCGCCACGCAGATGGGAACGCAAAACCACGAGCACCCCGGTTATCTCCGGCTGGTCGAACTGATCCAGACGGGAGCCATCGGCAATGTCAAGGAAGTCCACGTCATCACCGACCGTCCTGGCCGCTGGTGGCCGCAAGGGGTCGAAAAGCCAACGGGGAAAGCGGAGATTCCTCAAGACCTGAAATGGGATCTCTGGCTCGGCCCGGCCGCGGAGCGGGATTACAGTCCGGCCTACGTCCCGTTCAAATGGCGAGGCTGGTGGGATTTTGGCTGCGGGGCGATTGGGGACATGGCGATCCACCTAATGGATCCGAGCTTCTGGGCTTTGGAACTCGGCGGACCGGTGAAGGTCACCTCCAAGGGCCCCGCCTCTAATCCGCACAGCGGGCCGACCTGGATGGAGACTCAATTTGAGTTTGGCGAGCGGATTGGCCAGAATGACATGAAGCTCCCCGCGGTCAAAGCCTTCTGGTACGAAGGGGAAGCCAAGCCGCCGGCAGAGATCGCCAAGGAGCTCCTCATGAACGGCTCGCTGTTCATCGGCGACAAGGGGAAGATCGCCATCGCCCACGATGGTGTGCCCAAACTCCTCCCCGAAGAGCAGTTCAAGGATTTCAAAGGCCCCGAACCCTTCCTTCCCAAGTCCCCCGGCCATCATGAACAGTGGCTCGCCGCCTGCAAGACGGGTAGTCGCACGGGTAGCAACTTTGGCTATGCCGGACCGTTCACGGAGATTGTGCTCCTGGGGAATGTCGCGTACCGCGTCGGTAAGACGATCGAGTACGACCCGGCGACGATGAAAGTGACGAATGCGACGGAGGCGAACTCGCTCCTGTCCAAGGATTATCGCAAGGGCTGGGAAGTCTCTTCGTAATGCATTTTTCCAATTGAAAGACATTTTGAACAAAAGGTAACAAAGGAAACGAAGGCAGAATGGAGTTGTGCTAGAGCATCAAACCTTCTTCTCTTCTTCGTTACCTTCGTTTCCTTCTGTTCATTGCTTTTGCATTTGGTCTTTGACGGAGCATCTCATGAAACTTTCTATGTTGTCACTCCTAGTCGCTGTATTCAGTTTCGCGTCTGCGTCTGCCGGCGAAATTGTGTTCGAGCAAGGCATCGAATACTCCAACCCCGCCGACGAGCATCTACAACTCAACCTGGCCCGCCCCAGGGAAGTAAAGGAGGGTGCAAAGCTCCCCGCGGTGATCTGCATTCACGGCGGCGGGTTCCGGGCGGGGAAGCGGGAGCGTTGGGATGGGCTCTGCAAGCAGCTGGCGGAGAAAGACTATGTAGCGATGACCGTCACGTATCGCCTTGCCCCCAAACATCAGTTCCCCGCCGCCGTGCATGATGTGAAAGCGGCAGTGCGTTGGCTCAAGGCGAATGCTGCCAAGTACCATGTCGATCCAGAGCGGATTGGAGTCGTCGGCGATTCCGCGGGCGGGCACCTCGTCCAATATCTCGGCGTAACCGCCGATGTGCCTTCCCTGGAAGGAACCGGCGGCAACCCCGGCCAGTCCAGCCGCGTGGCCTGCGTCGTGAATTACTACGGCCCCAGCGACTTGACGAAGTCCTACGGCAAAAGCGTCGATGCAGCGGAGGTATTGCCGTTGTGGCTAGGCGGCGACGCGACCAAGGAGCGCAAGAAGCACATCATTGCCAGCCCGCTCTACTGGGTCACTCCGGCCGCTGCGCCCACTCTCCTCATCCACGGCACCGAGGACAAATACGTCGCTTATGAACAGGCCACTTGGATCCACGACAAGCTCAAGGCTGCCGACGTCGAAGTTGAACTGCTTACCCTGACCGGTGCCGGCCACGGCTTCAAAGGGGAGGATGCGGTGAAAGCGGAAAAGGCGATGCTGGAGTTTTTTGAGAAGCGCCTGAGGAAATGACGAATTCAGAATGACAAATGGATTTCTCTGAATTCGTCATTCGCCATTCGAATTTCGGAATTCCCCTTCCGAGTGAGCCGCTCCTACTTTTTGGCCGTCTTGGGAACGTACTTCACCCACGAGATCTGAGTTACAAGCTGATTGAGAGCCGCGAAGGAGATGTGGGCGTTGGTAGCGAACTTGGGAGTGTTGTTGCTGGGATAGGTGGCCAGCGTGGCGTCGCCGACGAGGAAGACATTGAAATCCTTGCTGAGGTTCTCATAGCCGGCTGTCGTTTTGCAGTAACACATGTCGGTGGCGTATCCGGTGAGGAGCACGTGGCGGATTTTGTGCTCCTTGAGGAAATCTCGGAGTGGCGGATAGCCGTCGCCGTCGTAGATGACGACGTCGTCGGGGTGCGTTTCCAGATCGCTCGTCACTGGGATCGGCAGCTCCCAGAACCCGGCGTTGTTGAACTTGGCGCTGGAATCGAGTCCGGGGAAAGCCTTAAAGTAGTCGCGAACCGGATTGTCCTTGGAAAGGGCAATCGTCTTCGGCAGCGGCTCGCCGGCGTAGCGGAAGGAGTTGAGTTTCTCTTTCAACTCCTTCGCGCCGACCTTGCGGTCTTCGTGCGTCGGCTTGCCGCGGAGGCCGCGGTAGAGCTTCTTGCGGATGGGGTCTTCCTTGCCGGGGAGGCTATACATCTGAAAGGCCGCTTTGCCCCGCAGCGATTTGTGGAAGGGGCTGATGATTTCCTTGGTGTGACGGGCGGCCAGATGGTTCTTCTCGGGCGTGCAGAAGTCGCAGACCCCCGCCGGCTCCGGAGTCCGCCAACCCTGGCCGTCATCGATCCCCCAAGGGTGCACCATGATGACTGCCGTATCCGCCGCCTTGAGCTTGTTGGGCATCTCGATAATCCCACGGGCGTTGTACGAGAACCGCCAGGCCCGCACCTCCAAGTCCGCACCTTCATCATCCACCAGCAACGGCGTTTCGTACCGCGTCAGTTCCTTCACTGGCTCAATGAACTCGGGATAATCGGCGAGGAGCGGAGGCGGGTTCTTGAGAAGGGTGAGCGAGTTCTGGTACTGGCGGGTGGGCTCCTCGGCTCGTAGCCACACGCGGCCCGCGTGTAGGCTTGAGAGCGCAACGATGGCAACCGTGTAGAAGAAGCCGACACGCGGGCCGCGTGTGGCTACGTGATTGAATGACATGAAATGCTCCTTGTGAAGAAGCCAGCACGCGAGGCCGCGTGCGGCTACGGCTTTTGCAGGTAGGCGAACAGGTCGCGCAACTCGTCGGGCTTGAGCTGCTTCAGGATGTTGTCCGGCATCAGGGAAGTCGGCGATTCCTTGATTTCGTCAATGTCGCTATGGGCAACCTCAGTTTTCTGCCCCTTGGCATCGACGAAGACCATCTTCGGTGGTTTGTTCTCAACGATCAGGCCGGTCACCACAGTGCCGTTTTTGAGCCGGGCCACATGGCTCTGAAATTCCTTCCGCACAACGGCGCTCGGATCGACCGTGCTGATGAGCAAGAAGTCCCGGTCAGTCCGATTGGCGAACGTCAAATCCGGACCGACTGTGCTCCCTTCACTGAAGAGCTTGTGGCAATTCGCGCAGTGCTTCGTAAACAGCTCTTTGCCGGATTTGGCGTCGCCAGGAAAAGCTCTTAAATCGTTGTTGAGCCGGCGGACATCGGCCAAAACTTCCTCCTTGGTGGGCGGGTCCACTTTCCCCCAAATCTCGCGCACGCGAGCGTCCAGGAAATCGGTGTGATGCGTGGCCACCAGACGCAGCTCATCCACCGAAAAATCCTTGGCGGAGAGTTTGCCGGCGATTACCTCGGCTAGAGTGACTCCGGCCCAGGGCTTATTGCTCAGGAGGGCCACGCGTGCGGCTCCCTTTTCGCGATCGCTGAGTCGCGGATAGGCCGCTAGCAGGATCACGTCGCCAGAACGCTCTGGAACCTGGGTCAAAGCCGAGATCGCCGCCAGCCTTACCCTCTCCGGCTCGGCCCGGCCGAGCAGTTTTTCCGCCGTGTTTTGCACGCTTCCAGGAGAGGATACAGGAAACAGATTCAGTAGGGCAATTCGCTCGGCTTCGGGACTTTTCGGGTCGAGGATAACATCCAGTGCTTGCCAGAGAGCATCTTGGTCGCGCAGCCGCACGAGCAAGCGCAGCACCACGGACGCATCGCGACCCTTTCGCTGACTTTTGACGAATTCCACCAGTCGCGGAAGAAGCTTTAGGCGTACCGGTCGCTGTTGGATCCCCAACTCCAGTGCCGCCAGCAGCGCGGACAACGATTCCTTGGCAACCTGCGTCAGAATTTCGTCGAGCGCTTCATCGACATCCTTGCTTCCTTCCGCCACATACCGCCGCACCAGTCGCGGCAGGATCGTCTCCTGCACAATCGGATTCTTGGCGGCTGGGCCTTCGGTCAGAAAATCGGGCAAGTCGAGTTCGGCGGCGATGCAGTGATGTTCGAGGGCCCACCAGAGGAGAAGCGGGATGTAAGGATCCTTCTCGTCGCCGGTGTCGCTGCGTGCCAGGAGCGTCCGAATGATCGGCATAGCATCTTTCATCGGCAGCCGTATGGCGGTGCAGGCGAGTTGGCTGCGGACCAACGGGCTCACTTCTTCTTCGGCGAGTTTCCTCAGACGGGCGGCGGTGGCGGGCTCGACCTTCTTCGGGTCGCCGAGCAATCGCACGACCCAGCGGCGGATGAGAGGGCTTTTGTGATCCAGCAGCTCGCAGCCGAGCGGTTCGGAGAAGCCGCCGCTAACGTCGAGGGCCCAAAGGGCTTTGAGGGCGTCGTGCTCGTCCTTGGACTCTGCAATGATCTTCTCCAAGGGTAGGAAGACATTTGCATCCCGCTTTTCGCCCAGCATTCGCCGGGCTCGCGTGGCCAGCCAGTGGTTTTTGCTGAAGAGGAGTTTGAGGAGGTCGTCGGAGGAAGCTTTCGCCAAATCAGGCAATTCCTGGGAGGCGGTCTCTTCCGTCCCTCGCTTGCGCGTCGGGCTAGTGTCGTCACTCCCTCGCTCGCGCTTCGGGTTAGTGGGTGCGTACTCAATCCGGTACACCCGCCCGTTTCGCCGGTCCCAATCCGCGTCGGGATCAGGATGAGCCGTTCGCTTGTCATGCCAGTCGGCGACGTAAACGCAGCCGTTGGGGCCGAGGCAGACGTCGCTGGTGGCGAACCAGGTGTCGTTCGCGACGATCAGCTCGCCGCCGTGTTTCGTCTGAAACGTCGTCCCTCGCGGCTCGATGTCGTGCCAGTAGACGCCGTGGCCGAGGAGGTCGCCGGCGATGTACTTGCCGCGGAGTTTTTCGGGGTAGGCTTCCCCCCGATAGACGATGCCGCCGACGGTGACGTGGCCGCCGAAGAAGTTCTGGTGCGGGACGTGGTCGAAGTAGCCGTAGGCGTGCGGGTTGTGCAACTCGCCGTGCTTGCCGAACTGTTTCCAGAGGTAGGCCCCCTGCACGCCATGCAGCATCACGAAGCCGCCGTGGTTGGTGCTGTAGAGGAGGTTGCCGTCGTCGTCGAAGTCGAGCCCCCAGGAGTTGCCTCCCCCCTCGCAGAAGAGCTCGAACTCTTTCAGCCGCGGGTGATACCGCCAGACCCCCTGCTGGAACTCGATCCCCCGGATGTTCGAGGTGACCGTGCTCCCCTGGCAGCCGTACAGCCAGCCGTCCGGCCCCCAGGTGAGCGAGTTGGCGACCGAGTGGGCGTCGTCCATGCCAAAACCGGTGAGAAGCACCTCCGGGTCGCCGTCCGGGATGTCGTCGCGGTTCCTGTCGGCATAGAAGAGCAGGTAGGGCGGGTTGAGAACGTAGACGCCGCCGTGGCCGAATTGGAAGGCGCTGGCGAGGTTCAGGCCGGAGAGGAAGTCTTTACCTTCGCTCCCTCGCTCGCGCTTCGGGTTAGTGGCGGAGTCAGCCAAGTCAATAATCGTCAGCCGGTCTTCTCCCTTGGGTCCTTTCGGCGGCGGCTCGGGGACTTTGTCGTACTTCGTGCGGGAGAAGCGGTCCACCTTCACCCGCTCTAGGCCGGCTGGATTCGGATACTGCAAATACTGCATCACCCACAATCGCCCCCGATCATCAAAATCAATCGCCACCGGCTGCCGGATCAGCGGCTCGCTGGCGACGAGCTTGGCCGAGAAGCCCTCGGGGAGTTTCATCTTGCCGGGAGCCTCCGCGGGGGAATAGCCTTGGGCGAGGACCGTGGAGGGGACTGACAGACAGGCGGCTATGACGATGGCCGACGGGGAATGGCCGCGAAGAACACGAAAAGGCGCAAAGAGTAAACGAAGGCCAATTCCGCCGGCTTCCTCTCTTTGTGGCTCTTTGTGTTTCTTCGTGGCCATTCCCAATTCCTCCCAGTTACTGGCGGTCATTTTGACCGAGTTGCCGGCCAATTGCCACCAGCGTTTTCGCTACCCGCCAATTGCCAGTTGATAAGTGTCGGGTTGCCCCCAGGGCAGGGGTTTTGATTCATGATCCAGCCATCCTATTTTCGCGGACTTACGGCGATGTGAATCATCGCAAGTTCCTTCTCAGTACAGTTTTCCGGTGATTCATGTGGACGTAAGTGTGATTCATTTTGTCAATTTTGATTCATGAGTAACTGTGGAGCTGATAAGGTATTTTTTGCAGCCCTATCACACCGCGCGTCACTAACTCGAAGCGCCAAATGCCCGCCCAGCGCGCAGAGCAGGCTGCCGGTTCGCTATCTCAATATAGTATACAATTGATACTTATGCGTCAAGCCCAGGGCGATATTTTCAACCCTGCCATGAGCCGCCAGCGGATGATTTGTTTGCGACTGGCATTGTCGCGCCTTACAATCCGGCGACGCGAAAGATCGTGGCATGAACGCGATAGAGCGCAATTAGAAGAATGACTGACCAACAATCCAAATTGGACTCGCGACAGTTTTCGCTTGCATTCTTACTGCGGCAGATTTTTTGGATTGCGCTGCTGCTGGCGTTAGCTCGTCTTTTTCCACCTTGGCAGACACCGCCACCCCTCGATTTGTTTTTCGGGATGCTTGCGGGGCGATGGATAATCTTGGTCGCTGGATGCGCCATATTCGGAGCATTCTCAGGTGGATTTGCAGGAAAGAGCCGCCGCTGGAGCATTGTTTCCGTCGTATTGGCGATTCCGCCTGCGACGATTTGGATTTTCTACCTGTTCTACCGGCAAATGTCTGCGAGTTAACCTCGGATCGCCCTCGAGAGCGCCGGGTCTTCCATCCCATTCTCCTGAAATCCCTTGATCCGGAGCTGGCAGGCGTCGCAGCGGCCGCAGGGGCGGCTGGTGGCGGGGTCGGGGTCGTAGCAGGTGGTGGTGAGGCTGTAGTCGACGTCGAGATCGAGGCCGCGGCGGATGATCTGGGCTTTGGTGAGCGTGATGAGCGGAGTGTGGATTTTCAGCCGCTGGGTACCTTCGACGCCGGCTTTGGTGGCGAGATTGGCCATTTGCTCGTAGGCGGCGATGTATTCGGGGCGGCAGTCGGGATAGCCGCTGTAGTCGACGGCGTTGACGCCGAGAAAGATGTCCGCCGCCCCGAGGACTTCGGCCCAGGCCAGGGCGAAGGAAAGAAAAATAGTGTTGCGGGCCGGCACGTAGGTGATTGGTATCGAAGCGTCCATCTCCGCCAGGCTTCGGTCCTTCGGCACCGCCAGCCCCGCCGACGTGAGAGCCGAGCCGCCGAACATGGCGAGGTCGATGTCAACGACGATGTGTTTGGCGACCTGCATCTTTTCCGCGATTCGCCTGGCCGCGTCGAGCTCGACGCTATGCCGCTGGCCATAGCGGAAGGTCATGGCGTACGGGTCAAAACCTTCGGACTGCGCGATCGCAAGCGTGGTGGTGGAATCGAGCCCGCCGCTGAGGAGGACGACGGCTTGGGGGCGCTCGCTACAAATACTCTCATCCATAGCGGAAGTTTCCTTCGCTTGCGCTTTAGGCTTGTATCGTTCAGGCAGGTGTCATCACGCTCCGTACTTGGCCATCCGCCCAGCGTTGGCGAGGGCCAGCGACATCAGGTATTTCGCCTTGAACTGCCCCAGGCCCCCGCAAACAGTCGTGTCTTCGCCAAACGTCTTGTGGCCATCCGGCCGGCAGCAGTTGGAGACGAACAGCGTGGGGACCGGGTGCCAGCTATGACTCTTGAGATAGCTCGGCGTGCTGTGGTCGCCGGTGACGATGAGGACGTCAGGTTTCAGGGCCGTGATGCGCGGGATGATGGCATCCAGTTCTTCGATCCGTTTGACCTTGGCGGGGAAGTTGCCGTCCTCGCCGGTGCTGTCAGTGTATTTGAAGTGGATAAAGAAGAAGTCGTACTTGGCCCAGTTCTGCTCCAGCACGTCCATCTGCTCGTCCAATGTTTGGGCTTTGCCGACAATGTCCATGCCGACAAGCTGTGCCAGACCCTTATACATGGGGTACACGGCAATCGCCGCCGCCTTGAGGCCATAGACTTCCTGATAGCTCGGCAGTTCCGGCCGGCCGGAGAAGCCGCGGAGTGTCAGTCCGCTCGCCTTCTTCTCGCCGGCGAGGAGTTTGGTTGCTTGCCTCACGAACTCATTGGCCAAGTCGGCGGCTCTCTGGCTGGCGGCATCGACCGCATGGGCAGCGAGGGGCGGGACGCCGGTGATTTGCGGATCGGTGTCCTTGATGTTCCCCGCCAGGCCGGGAGCGCGGAAGACGACGACGAAGCGATAGTCCTTGACCGGCTCGACGAAGATCTCCACGCCGGGAATCTTCACATCTCGCATTCGGATGACGAGCGGTGCAGCTTCTTCGCTGGAAATCCGTCCCGCCCGTCGGTCAGTAATCTTGCCAGCCCCGTCGAGTGTGCAAAGATTTCCCCTCACCGCCACATCCCCTGGCTGCATGGAAAAGCCGATGCCGGTTGCTTCCAGTGCTCCGCGGCCGATTAGGTACTTCACCGGGTCATAGCCAAACAGCCCCAAGTGTCCCGGCCCGCTGCCGGGGCTGATTCCGGGGGCGACCGGAATGCTGCCTCCTTGCACACCGATAGCGGCCAGGGCGTTCAGATTCGGCCGATTCGCCGTTTCCAGCTCTGTCTTTCCCTCCGGCGTCAGCGGCAACCCGCCGAGGCCGTCGGCGACGAGCATGACAATTTTGGAGTTTTCCTTGGTCGGGTCGTTCTTGACGTGGAGTTCGCGGGTGAGGGTGTGGATATCCATAGTTTGGCCGAGCGAATCATTGTTGTTTTGTAATATTCATGAGCTTAGCCGCCGCGTCCACGCGGCGCTTCCCCGCGTGGACGCGGCGGCTAAGCTTTGGAAAGGCATTATAGTGGTGATGGATGATTTGGGCAGGCTGGAAGCCTACCCTACGGGGACGGCGGCTGGTATCTTTGGCGCTTTCGGCCAATTCCTTCTCAGGACGCATTCCCGTGGCATCACCTCAACTCCTGCGGTTTAATCCAACCGGCGCAATCAACCCGCAATATGGCTTGCAAGAGCACGATCTGGCCGCGCTTACGCCGGCACTCGAGCGGGCCCGCCACGAAATGCTGCAGGAGGATTCCCGGCTGTACCAGTCCACCACCCTTCCCCCAGAGAAGGATCCGCTGGATCACGGTTTTTTTGAGATGCCGGAACGGTTGCTCAAAGAGCAATCGGAACTGCGTGCGATTGATCAGGCGACCCGTCTGCTGAAGGAGAAAGTGGACCGCGTGGTGGTGCTGGGCATCGGCGGCTCGTACATGGGGGCGAAGGCGCTGCTCGATGCGTGCTGCAAGCCGTACTTCAACGAGCTTTCCCGCGACGAGCGGAAGAACAATCCGCGCATCTATTTCGAGGGAAACAACATCGACAACGACGCCAGCCAGGGTCTGTTGCGGCTGCTGCAAAGTGGTCCCAAAACCGACAAACCGGAAGGCCGCTGGGGAATCGTGGTCATCAGCAAGAGCGGCGAAACGATTGAAACGGCCGTCGCCTTTCGGCAATACCTGGCCGCGCTGACGACGGCTTGCGGCGGCGATCTGGCGAAGGCGGCGCAGCTTGTCATTCCGGTCACTGGAAAAACAGGCCGGCTGGCGAAGCTCTCCCAGGAAATTGGTTGCACCCAGACGTTTCCCGTGCCCGATGGCGTTGGCGGCCGGTTCTCGGTTCTCTCGGCAGTCGGCCTTGTACCGGCGGCCCTGATGGGGCTCAACATCGAAAGGCTGCTGCAAGGGGCGGCGGATATGAACGAGCATTTCCGCACCGCGCCGCCAGAGAAGAACGTCGTTTTGCAATACGTCGGCGCGACGCACCTTTTGGAAACTCGCCGTGGTGCCAATATCCGCGTCCTCTGCGTCTGGTCGAAGGCCCTCGAATCCGCCGGCCTGTGGTACGACCAACTCCTCGCGGAAAGCCTCGGCAAGCGGCACATGGGAGCCACGCCGCTGACGACGGTCAACACGCGAGATCTCCACTCCCGCGCCCAGCAGCATCAGGAGGGAAAGCGGGACAAGGTCTTTACCAACGTCATCGTAGATAAATGGAGCGAGCCTGCCCTAGCCGTCGGCCACAGCAAGTTCGATCAGGATAAGCTCAATCAACTACAAACAAAGACTCTTCCCGACCTGATGACGGCCGCGATTCAGGGAACTAATGAAGCCTATGCCGAAGATGGCCGCCCCACGATGGACCTGCATCTGCCGGCGACGGATGAGCACTCGCTCGGCCAATTCTTCCAGATGCTGATGATCGCCACCGTCGTCGAAGGGCGACTGCTGGGGATCAACCCTTACGGCCAGCCGGGGGTGCAGAAATACAAGGCGAACATGAAGCGGATTTTGGGGATGGAATAGTCTTGGCGAGCGGGCTAAAAGCCTCCAATACTCACCTTCAGGAGTACGTTATGCGAGCAACAACAAAATGCTTGAGAGTTCGATGGGCTGGAGTGGCACTGGTCGCCTTTTTTTGCGGGTGCGGAACGGCCACCCCGCCGCCGCTCACGCTCACCGATGCGGAGGTTTCTCAGAAACTGGTGGGTAAATGGAAAGAGGAAGGGACGGACGGAGGAGTGACGACCATCGTCACGAACGAGTTCACGGCGGATGGCAAGTATGTCTGTAATGGAACCATGCGCCGGCCTGGCGGCGACACCAAGCTGGCGATTACCTCGACGTGGCAAGTGACCGGCGGGGTGCTGGTTTATACCATCGAAACGAGTCAGCCATCTTGGTACAAGAAAGGCGAGCAAATGACAGACAAGGTGCTCGCCATTGACGAGCGAGAGTTCCAGTACAGGGACGAGAGTGGCACCATTCAAATCATGACGCGATTACCTTGAGTTTATGAACCGAACAACGATTCTGACGATCCTGGTGGGAATGATCTCCGCTCCCGCCCACGCAGGGCCCCCCAACGTCCTTATCCTGCTCAGCGATGACCAGGCCTACGTCGATTATTCGTTCATGGAGCACAAAGTCGTTCGCACGCCGCACATCGACAAGTTGGCGAAGGAAGGGGTCTTGTTCACGCGGGGGTATGTGCCGACGAGCCTCTGCCGGTCGAGCCTGATGTCGATTCTGAGCGGACAATATCCGCACCAGCATCTCATCACGGGGAATGATCCGCCGAAAGGAACTGACCGGGCCGAAATGCTGAAACATGTTCGCCGTGTGCCCATGCTGCCGCGGATTCTGGCGGAGCATGGGTATGCCTGTTTTCAGAGCGGCAAGTGGTGGGAAGGGAACCATAAGGAAGGGGGCTTTACCGACGGGATGACGCACGGAGACATCACTCGCGGCGGCCGGCATGGAGATGAGGGGCTCAAAATCGGCCGGCAGGGGAACAAACTGGTTTTTGACTTCCTCGAATCGCGAGGCGACAAACCGTTCTTCATCTGGTACGCCCCGATGCTGCCGCACCAGCCGCACAATCCGCCGGAGAGGTTGCTGGAGAAGTATCGCAATCGTAGCGCTTCGCTGCATGTGGCGAAGTACTGGGCGATGTGTGAATGGTGGGATGAGCAATGCGGAGAGCTGCTGGATCACCTGGAGAAGAAGGGGCTGGCGGAGAACACGCTGATCGTCTATCTCGCCGACAATGGCTGGATCCAAGACGCGCAGGCGGCTAAGTTTCACCCGCGAAGCAAGCGTTCGCCGTATGAGGGAGGCATCCGCACGCCCATCATCCTCCGCTGGCCGGCGCAGCTCAAGCCGAAGCGAGACGATTCGTCCCTTGCCAGTAGCGTCGACCTAGCGCCGACCATCTTGGCGGCCTGCGGTATCGAAACGCCCCAGGAAATGCAGGGAGTGAACCTGCTGAACGTCGCCAGCGGTCAGGCAAAATCGCGAGAAGCGGCTTTCGGCGAAATCTACCAACACGACGTCGCGGATATCGACCATGCCGAGCCCGGTCTGCTCCATCGTTGGTGCGTCACGGGGAATTGGAAACTGATTCTCCCCAAGGATGGGAAGACCCCAGAGCTGTTCGATCTATCCGCGGACCTCGGGGAGAGGCAGAACCTGGCTGCCAGCCAAGGGGAGCAAGTGAAGCTGCTGACGAAGCAGATTGAGGAGTGGTGGGAGCAGACGGGTGGCGGCTCACTGAAGCCTTGAGGTCTTCGCCAAGATGATCGTGGCCGGCAATTCTTGGAGCCAGGCTGCAACCCGAGAGGCAACTTCCTGCTCGCCCGGCACTTGCCCGACGACTTCGGCTTTGCCGCCAAACAGAGCATCCCGCAGTCGCCGGAGGCAATCCTCCGCATCCCGCAAGAACTTCGCCGTTTCTTCCGGCAGCAGTTGCCGCGAGCGGAGCTCGACGGCAGTGGCCGTTCGCACCCGCCGCATTTCCGCGAGCCGGCCGCCGTCAACTTTGTAAAGCAGGCCGCCGACATAAGCCCGCCGCAATTCGCCACGGCTGTTGAATTGATAGACGGGGCTCTGCCCAAAGAAGAAGCTGGCCGCCCCATCCCGCCGAAAGCCGCAAACGACCGATTCCGGCTGCCCGGGCAGGCGCAGCTCGACGCGCTCGACGAGGGCCGTCGCTTCGCGGAGCAGATCTTCGCGCTCGGATTCCTGGCGTGCCATGGGTTTCATTAAAGTCTAGCGAATGCGCGGCCTGCCAGATTGATTCGGCCGGGCTATCGACGGATATTGAGGCAGCGCCTTGTTCCCTCACGCCACCCCTCCCCTCTTCCATCACCATGCTTCGCCCCCTCCTCACCGCGACTTTGATTCTGACCGCCATCCTGGCCGGCCTGCATTCCGGGAGGGCAGCGGAGATTGCCCTGCTGACGGAGAAAACCTGGGACGAGTTTGCTCCCCAGGGCAAGGAGGTGGATTGCATCTACGGCGATTACGTCCTGCGGAATGACAAGATCGTAGTCGTCATCGCCCAGCCGCTGCCGACGCGGAACGCGAACATGACGGTCCGCGGCGTGGGGGGAATGATTATCGACCTGACGCAGCGGCACGCGCAGAACGACCAGCTTAGTGCGTATTATGCGGGGGGTGGTAAGTATCAGTTCCATTCGGCGAAGAATGTACGAGTTACCGTGGAGGGCAATGAAGTCAAACTAGATGTCCAAACCCCGAACCAGGGGGAAGACGGTGAGGATATCACTTGGGAATGTGTCTCGGAGCCGGTGAAGGGTAAGCCCGACGTCACTCTTCGATACACTCTCTCCGATATAGACCGTTTCGTAACCGTGGAAACGACGTTAACCAATCGAACCGACGAGTCGCTTACAGAGGAACTTGTTGATGCCATCCGGGCGGATCGGACATTTACGCTCACCAGCGATCTGGCTCTCAGGCTGTTTCAAGCCGACGACGATTGGTTCCGGCAATCCTACGGGTTAGTGCTCAGCGACCCGTTTGACGATTGGAAGCCTGTTCTGCCGGGGGGCAAGGGAAACATCATCCAGCTCCAAAAGTTCGGGTCGAACAAAATCACGATTGAGCCGCGGGGTTCCGTTTCCATTATTCGCAGCATCTTTCCCGCAGATAGCCCTCTGGCGGTGCGTGGTCTGGCGTCTGAGTATCTGGCTGGCAAGGATTGCAGGGCCGTGAAGATTGAGGTTCGTGATCCTAGTGGGCCAATCAGACATGCAAAGGTGACACTGCTGAGCGAAGATGGCAAGCCGCTGGGAACCACTCGCTCCGACAAGAAAGGAATTGCGCGATTCCTATCCCAACCGATGAATGGCTCTCTGACCGTGGAGGCGATTGGCAGGCCGATCGTGAAGGACGAAGTTCGCGAGTTTGGAACGAATCCCAAGACGGAAGTGTTCATTGAGATGGAAGCCCCCGGCTACGTGAAAGGAACCGTTACCGATGACGCCGGAAAGCCGATTCCCTGCAAAGTCGCCTTCCACGGGGAACAGGGGACGCCCGATCCGAACTTTGGACCGGAAAGCGGCGACACTGCGGTGAAGAATCTGGTCTATGCCGTCAGCGGCAGCTTCACGCAGGAGATTCTGCCAGGCAAGTACGAAGTCGTCGTCAGCTATGGGCCGGAGTACGACATTGCCGTCCAGCAAATCACGGTGGAGCAGGGGAAGCACACTGCACTCACTGCGAAGCTCAAGCGGTCCGTCAACACGGCCGGCTGGGTCAGCAGTGATTTCCACAGTCACAGCAGCCCCTCGGGGGACAACACCAGCAGCCAGTACGGCAGGGTGCAAAACTTGCTTTGTGAGCATATCGAGTTTGGCCCCTGCACCGAGCACAACCGCATCGATACCTACGTCCCGCACCTCAAGGCCCTGAAAGCCGAACACTTGATGGCTACTTGCACCGGCATGGAGCTGACTGGCGGACCACTTCCGGTGAATCATCAGAATGCCTTCCCCTTGCTCATGCGTGCGCGGATGCAAGACGGCGGCGGGCCGGTGACTGATCAAAACCCCGAAGTGCAGATTGAACGGCTGGCATTGTGGGACAACAAGTCCGCCAAGCTGGTGCAGATGAACCATCCCAACTTGCGGCAAATCCTGGGTGACAGGGACCTGGATAAGACGCCCGACGAGGGGTTCAAAAAAATGTTTGGCTATGTGGACGTGATCGAGATCCATCCTCCCCACACGATTTTCCGCATCGAAAAGGACGCCGCGGGCGATCCCATTCGCAACACCATTTTCAACTGGATGCAGATGCTCAACCTGGGCTATCGGATCACCGGCGTCATCAACACCGACGCCCATTACAACCATCACGGCAGCGGAGGCTTTCGCAACTACATCAAGTGCACGACTGATGATCCGGCCAAGATCGACACCATGGAAATGGTGCGTCAATCCGAAAAGGGGCACGTCGTCGTCAGCACGGGGCCGTTCCTGGAAGTCAGCCTGGCGGCCACCAATGCCGATCGGAGCCAGCGGCGGGCCATTCCGGGGGACGATGTATCCCTGAAGGACGGCAAATGCATGTTGCAAGTCCGCGTACAGTGCCCCAACTGGCTGGACGTGAACCGGGTGCAAGTTTTTTTGAACGGCCGCGCGGAACCCAAGCTCAACTTCACCCGGCGGATGACTCCCGACCGCTTTAAGGACGACGTTGTCAAATTCGAGACCACAATGCCGCTGGACCTGGCGAAGGACACGCACATCATCGTCGCGACCATTCAAGAAGACGGCAAAGTTGGCCGCGTGATGGGGACGCAGTGGGGCAATCTTCCGCCTACCGCCGTTTCCAATCCCATTTTCGTGGACGTCGATGGGGGCGGTTTCAAGGCGAATGGCGACCTGCTGGATGTGCCGCTGCCCCTGAAGTAGGCCGCATACTCATACAAGCCTGAAGCGAAAGCAAAGGAAAGGACTCATTTTTTGACGACTCCGCGTCTTCCTTCGCTTTCGCTTCAGGCTTGTGTCGTAACAGCCTCTAATCCGGCCGCCTGCCGCCGATGAAATCGGAGACGCTGCTGGCCTTTTCCGGCTGCTCCTCGTCGTCATTGCCCCAGGCCCAGTAAGGCTTCTTCGCCGCCTGTTTGCCGTTGCCGTTGGCCATTCGCGAGAAGCTGGAATTGGAGCCGGTGACGATGATTTCTTCCTCGGGCTGCGGTTTGGCTCGCCAGGGAGTGAGAGTGGACTTGGTTTTGGTCCAAGTGTTTTTCGTGCCGCTGCTGACGCGTTGCCACATCGTCGGTTTAACCTCAACCGGCTCCACTTCGGGTTTTTTGGACATGCCCGGCCATTGCCAGCTATCTTCTTCCTGGCTGCTAATATTCGCCGGGTGAGAATCCCGTTTCTTGAACGGGTTGAGGTTCGGCAGGCTGGGCATGCGAGGTTTCCACCATTCCGCCTGGGCGGAAACAGCAAAGACCAGCAAGAAAAGCAGGCTCAAAGCGAGCAGCCGCGGTAGCTTCACAGCAGATACTCCTGGAAAATGAACGGAAACACGAGATGCCGACCCCTTCAATCCCAAAAACAGGCCCTCCCGTCCAGAGCAACTGAAGATTTTTGCCTTTGCCCATTTTTCTCCGGTGAATTCGCGGCTACCGTTGCGGTTAGAGAAAATCGACTCAGCGTAAAGGAACAACCATGCGGGCTCTCGTTACCGGCGCGACCGGCTTTGTGGGGCAGCGGCTGCTAGCTCTATTGCAGCAGCCCGTCGTCCTCAGCCGCGACGGCGCTAGGGCGGAAATGGAACTCGCCAAGTTTGGCGTTAAGGCATTTTCCTGGAACCCCACTCAAAAGCGGCCGCCGGCGGAGGCGTTCACCGGGGTCGATGCCGTTTTTCATTTGGCGGGCGATTCCGTCGCCTCCGGCCGCTGGACGAGCGCCAAGAAAGTCCGCATGCGGGAGAGCCGCATCGCCGGAACGCGAAATCTGGTCGCCACCCTAGCCTCTCTTCCCGTCAAACCCAAGGTCCTCATCAGCGCCTCCGCCGTCGGCTATTACGGGGACTGCGGTGACGAAGTCCTGGCGGAGTCGGCGACTCCCGCTGGCGATTATCTGGCGGAACTCTGCCAGGGATGGGAGCGGGAAGCCTTGGCGGCGGAACAGCATGGCATTCGCGTGGCGCTGATTCGCATTGGCATTGTGCTGGGTGAGAAAGGGGGCGCTTTGTCGAAAATGCTCAAGCCGTTCTATGTCGGCGCGGGTGCTCCCCTCGGCAATGGCAAGCAATATATGCCCTGGATTCATATTCAGGATCTGGTCAAGCTGATGCTCTTTGCCGCGGAAAATGATTTCGTCCACGGCCCACTCAACGGCGTAGCACCGAGCCCGGTCACCAATCGCGAATTCACCAAGTCCCTCGGCCGCGCCATCCGCCGTCCCACCTTCATGCCGCCGGTCCCCGGGTTCATGCTCCGCCTCATGTTCGGCGAGTTCGGCTCGATCTTGCTAAACTCGCAGCGCGCAATACCCAAGGCTGCCGAGCAAGCGGGGTTCAAATTCGACTACGCCGATCTCGAGCCGGCCTTGCAAAACATTTTCAAGAAATAGGCATGCCACGCACTTACACTCTGGAGCGGACCCAGCTAATCCCGCGGACGCTGGGCGAGGTCTTTCCATTCTTCTCAGACGCGAAAAACCTGGAGGCCATCACCCCAACCTTCTTGCAGTTCAAGATTCTCACGCCCGGGCCAATTGCCATGCAGGCGGGGACAATGATCGACTATCGCATTCGCCTCCTCGGCATTCCCCTGCACTGGCGGACAAAAATCGAAACCTTTGATCCGCCGTTTCGCTTCACCGATACGCAGGTCCGCGGCCCGTATCGCCTTTGGCACCACACGCATGGGTTTCTGGAAACGGAGGCCGGGACGCTGATGACCGACCTCGTTCGCTATCAAATGCCTCTGGGCCCGCTTGGCTCTCTCGTCCACGCCGCCTGGACCCGCCGCACGCTGGAGAGGATTTTCGATTATCGATTCCAGAAGGTTGTCGAACTGCTGGCACTGCCCGGTGGCGACGTGGAAAGGGTCAGCAGCTCCTGGCGGATGCCCTGTCCCAGAACATGATGGTCTTGTCTGTTGGACAACGAGCTGGCGAAGCAGAACTCATCTGGCTCCGATTGTACTTGGCCGCACGCTTGGCACCCCTCACGCGCCGAGGCGCTCCCGCCCGGTCACTTCCGCCGCAGCAACACCGGGGCATAGCCGATGGCCAGGCCCATGCCGAGGCCGACAAGGTGTGCGGTGTTGGCGACAGGGGGCAAAAGTCCGCCCAGAAGCGAATTGAAAGGGGGGTAGTCTTTGACAATGCAAAGCGCAAAGAATAGCACCGACATAAAAATCGTCTGCTTGCTCAGGATGTAGCCCGCGGAGTTGTCGTAATTCACCTTCATCCAGAGATAACCGAACAGGCCGAAGACCACTCCGGACATACCGCCAAAATGTGGGCCCGAGACCATGGCTTGCGCGACATTCGAGGGAATCGCTAGCGCCAGCACAAGCAACAGAAAAAAGAGCCAGCCGCGGCGGTCTTCGATCTGGCCACCTTCGTCGAACAGGCACCATAGATTGAAAACCAGATGCGCGATGCTGAAGTGCAAAAGAATTGGCGTGATGAGCCTCCATAGCTGCCAGGACTGCATTCCCGACCAGACGCTAGGTGCATTCCCCATGACCACGACTATTTCCGGATTACTGGTGTCGATTTGTGTCGAAGTCGGCGCAGCATCGGCGAACGTCAGCGCCCGAAAGAAGCTTCCTTCGCGGTTTTGACCCATGTTCGTAGCGATTGCGACCAAAACGTTGATCAGAATCATCGCGATGACGGCTGGACAACGCTTCTTGATGCCTCCGGTTCCCCAGCGTCCCCGCATCTCCACCACGTTGGCGACTTTCTCGCGGCGGCGGCGGTCTTCCTCGCGGCGAATCGTTTCCGCGGACTTTTCTGCTCCTTGATACTTGGGATCATCCGGCGAATGCTGAAACTGGGTCAATGTTTCCTTTGCCTTGGCGAGTTGATCCTCGTCCCTCACCCAAATGATGTATCCCTCCTTCTCTGACTCGATATGGGCGGCAATCCCTTCCGTCACCAGATAAGCCGCCAACTTGCGGGCGGAGGCTTCGGATTCGAGGACGGCGAGTTGACGCATGGGGAAAGTGTAGAGTGCAGAGTATGAAGTGCAAAGTGTAGACGAGTGACGAAAGTGACTTCACTTTGCATTCTACATTCTGCGTCTTACACTCCGCCGATTCCCAGTTCCCGGTGCCGACCTTGTTCCAGAAGCGATTGGGAAATCTCAACCTCCGCGTAGTAGTCGCGGCGGACGAGGAGGCGGGCGGCGGCTTCGTCAAAGAGTCCGATGACTTCGCGGTGGAGTTGCAGGGCGGAAGCGGTGACTTGGGCGGTGATGGGGCCTTCGACAGTGTCCCGGACGGCAGTGGCTTTGTGCGGGCCAAACGCCAGGAACAGGCAGCGGTGGGATTCCAGAATCGTGCCGATTCCCATCGTAATCGCCAGTCGCGGCACTTTATCCTCACCGCCGAAGTAACGGGCGTTGTCTCGGATGGTCTCGCTCGCCAGAGTCTTCAGCCTCGTTCTGCTGCCGAGGGAAGAGCCGGGCTCATTGAAGGCGATGTGGCCGTCGCTACCGACGCCGAGAATTTGCAAATCAATCCCGCCGGCGTCCTTGATTTTCTGCTCGTAGAGCCGGCAGTGGGCCTCAAAGTCGAGGGCCCGTCCGTCGGGGATGTGCGTGTGGTTGGGGTCGATGTTGATCTGCGAAAAAAGGTTCTGGTTCATGAAGAACCGGTAGCTTTGCGGGTGTGCTGGACCGAGCCCGACGTACTCGTCCAGGTTGAACGTCTTCACGTGCGAGAAATCCAGCCCCTCTTCCCGATGCAGGCGGATCATTTCTTGGTAAAGCAGCAGCGGCGTACTCCCCGTCGCCATTCCCAGAACGCATTCGGGTTTTTTGCGAACAAGCTCTGCCACAAAACAGGCCGCTCGACGAGAAGCAGCTGCGGAATCCGGCTCGATAATGACACGCACTAATTTTCGCTCCTGAAATCGTCGGCAGGCTGCCAAACAAGCAAACTGCCCGCCCCTGTCTCACTAAGGCCAAAGGCGGATGGGGAGGGATTCGAACCCCCGGTACCCTTACGGATACGGCAGTTTTAAAGACTGCTGCCTTAAACCACTCGGCCACCCTGCCATACGGTTTTTTGCGGTGTTTTTGAAAGCTGCTGTCACCGACTGCCTTCGTTTG
>SXOA01000060.1 GCA_005778405.1 Planctomycetaceae bacterium | reverse complement strand
TTCCCGCCGTGAAAGGGCGGTGTCCTAGACCGCTAGACGATGGGGCCGCGGCGACGAAGTATGTTCTAGCAGAAATGCGCCGATTAGCAGAGACGGCAAAGGGCGCAAAAGGTTCGGCCGGAAGATGTTTCGCTAGGTGCGGTATACAAACCGGGTGCAGGCGGCGTCAAGGGGCCAAACCGAGCGGAAAAGAGTCCGCTGGGTGAAAGGAGTGGGTATTGGGGCGAAAAGTGGAAACGAAGAATCCGTGCGAGCGCCAAGAGACAAACAGGAAACTTAGCTGTCTTTCAGGCCAGCTTCGTTGGCAGGTGCGGGTGCGTGTTCAGCCGCTTCGTTCCGTTTGATAGCGTCGTAGACTTCGCGCCGGTGGACCGGCACTTCCTTGGGGGCTTCTACGCCCAGGCGAACCTTGTCGCCGCGAATTTCGACGACGACAATCGTAATGTCATTGTTAATGACAATACTTTCATTCTTTTTCCGAGAGAGCACAAGCATGGCAGTCCTTCCTTCCCGGAGCTGCCCTGTGCAGCGTCCGCATTCCTTGCCGGCCAGCCAGTTCGCGAGGGCAACCACCCTGCGAAGGGGAAATGGCGAAGCGGGCCTTCCCTACATTGTGAACCATGCCCGGGTATAGTCAAGAATTACCAGAGCTGGCCCTGCCGTTTTCGGAAAAATCTTTTTGGGAGCCAAGTTAGGGTCAGAATGACTGGAAACTCTTGACAAAGGCTAAAGACTTGTCTGATTGAGTAGACCGATATTTCGCAAGTCACTGGGGCGTAAGGAGTTGTGGCATCTTGGATATCAGATTTCAAAGGTCAGAGCATGAAGGTTGAAGGGAGAGGCAGTGGGCTGAGGTCGTAGCTCAGCCTCACGGATAGAAAGATAAAAGATTCGGGACAGACGCCTCGTCATTCCAACTCCCCTTGTCCAAACCTCTATCCTCCAGCCTCTAACCTCCCCACGCCCCTTGCTTGCGGACAAGTCCTCTCTGCCTATAATTCAGCGAGTCAACATTCCTTCACCTCCCTCGGCTCGCGGGTTCGATGATGCGATGCCTAGACTGAATCATCATGTTGGATTGGTTGCTGAATATACGTAACGCCGTGTGGACCGTCGGCCACGGCTTGTTCGTCACGCTCCGGTACTGGCTCATCACCTACAAGTCGGATCGCGGCACTTTCACCGAGATTTTCGAATATCCCGAAAAGCCGGTGCCGGTAGCCGCCCGCTATCGGGGATTCCATAGGTATGACCTGACGACCTGTATCTCGTGCGACCAATGCGCCAAGGCTTGCCCGGTGGACTGCATCTACATTGGCAAGGAGCGAGTGGAAGGGGGCAAGGGTTTCAAGATCACCGGGTTCGCGATCGACTATTCCAAGTGCATGTTTTGTGCGCTGTGCGTGGAGCCCTGCCCTGTAGACTGCATTTTCATGGGGGCCACGCACGACCTGTCCTGTTACAGCCGCGATGGTTGTATTGTGGATTTCTCGCGACTTCCGCTGGAGATAGCCTGGGGAAAAGCAACGCTCAATCCCACTGCGGTGTCGGAATCGAAAGTCATTGCCGAGCCGGTGCATGGCGGCCCGAATCAATAGAGCAGCTAACACGTTTGCAGAAAAAAAGAGGCGCCGCAATGGCGACCAGCGAGTATAAACCGGCCCGACTATTCACCATCGAACAGGCCAATGCGATGCTGCCCCTGGTGCGGGCCATCACGACGGATCTGGCGAGTCTGGCCCGTGACGTCGTGGAGCGGCGACATCGTCTCGCCCTGCTCACCGCGGGTCGCGAACTGAAGAAAGGCGATCCCTATAGCGATGAATTGGCGCAGACCGAAAAAGACCTGCAGCTCGACGGCCAGCGGCTGGTGGAATACATGAACGAGTTGAAGGAACTCGGCGTCGAGCCCAAGGGAGCCGTGGAAGGGCTGGTTGATTTTCCCGCGGAGATGGATGGCCGAATCGTGCTGCTCTGCTGGAAGTTAGGCGAACCCGAAGTGCTCCATTGGCATGACCTGGAATCGGGCTATGCGGGCCGGCAGTCGCTGGTGGCGGGCATTTCCCTGGGGGATGGCGGCGACGAATTCGAGGCGGACTAACTTCTTCTACCCATTTTGGCTTTATGACTGCTCTTGGTTCTTCGCTGGCGATTGTGGCATACATGGCGCTGTTCGCCACGGTTGGCATCATTTTCCTATTTGCCAACCTGCTTGTCGGCAGGCTCTTGCGGCCTTCGAATCCGCATGCGGAAAAGCTGGAAATCTACGAGTGCGGCGAGCCAACCATCGGCACCAGCTTCGTCCAGTTTGACCTACGGTTTTATGTCGTGGCTTTGCTGTTCATTATCTTTGATGTGGAAGTTGCCTTTTTCTTTCCCTGGGCCGCGGTCTTTGGCAAATCCACCAACATGATGGACCGCGACTTCAAGGTGGTAGCGACATCGCAGGAAACGAAACAGCTCGAGTTGACGCCGGCCGCCACACATCTCTACCAGGAGATGGGTGTTCGACATCCCACGCTCCCCACAACGACTCCCCCCTCGCTAGTCGGCCTGGTCGACGAGAACGCGTCTGACGCGGTGAAAGCCGGTCAACGAATCCACGAAGGAGCCAGGCAATTGGCCCTGGTGACGATTGTCGATATTGCCGCCTTCTTCGCCGTCCTGCTCATAGGGTTCGCCTACGTCTGGAAGCGAGGAGACCTCGACTGGGTCCGCGCCCTGAGCCAGGAACGAGCAGCGGCGGCGGCCCGACCGACGGACGCCGACTTGCTGGCCGAAGAACAATTCCTGTCCGCATAGGATTTTCCTGACCCCTGACCCCTGACTCCCGTCTTATGAGCGGCCCCAACACACTCGACAAGCTGAAGAAGAAGTTCGGCGACAAAATCACTGGCACCAATTCCCAGGCGATTGACCCCTGGATTGAAGTGAAGCCGGAGTCGCTGGTCGAAGTCTGCACTTTTCTGCGCGACGATCCGGACCTCAAGCTGGAGTTCCTCAACTGTATTACCGTGGTCGATTGGCTGGAAACCGACCCGAAGAAAGCCGCCAAAGCGGGCTTTGAGCCGCATTTGGAACTAGTTTATCACATGTCGAGCATCAGCAAGAAGCACTCGCTGGTCCTCAAGATCATGCTGCCCCGATGGAAAAATGACGTGGCGGGGGAATTGCCCGAGGTTCCCAGCGTCAACCGCGTCTGGCGGACAGCCGACTGGCACGAACGCGAAGTCTTCGACCTTTCCGGTATTCATTTCACCGGGCATCCCAGCCTGCGCCGCATCCTTTGCCCCGAGGATTGGGAAGGTTACCCGCTCCGTAAGGATTACGAGATGCCGCTGGAATATCACGGCATTCGAGGGCGGTAAACTGCGATGGCCAAGCAGAAGTTTCCCGTGCAGTGGATTCTCGCCTTCTCGCTCACGCCAGTGGTCATCATCGCCTTCGTTCTCTTCATGCTCATGGGCCGTGGCGGGCAGACAGCGTCCCAGCAGACCCACGCCGATGTCAAGCGCGTCGTCCGCATCTACCCCAGCCTCAAGAAGGAGCACACCAAGGCACTCTCCGATGGCAAGCTGACAGTGAACGAGGCCAACTCGATCTTGAAAAAGGCGAATGCGCTGACAAAGAAGGGGAAATAATAGGACAGCGCTACTTTGCTCCCAGCACCTTCAGAATGCCCCGGCAAAAGTCCGGCAGATCATCCGGCTTGCGGCTGGAGACGAAGTGGCGATCGATGACGACGGGGACATCTTCCCAGATTGCGCCGGCGTTGACGAGGTCGTCCTTGATTCCCGGGGAGCCGGTCACGCGTACGCCGCGATAGACCCCGGCGGAAATCGGAATCCAGCCGCCGTGGCAGATGGCGGCGACCAATTTGCCGGCGGCAGCGAACTCGCGAACCAGGGAGAGAACTTTGGGATCTCGCCGCAGCTTATCGGGCATGAAGCCGCCGGGAACCACGACACCCGCGAAGTCGGCGGAGTTCATCTCGGCAATCGGAGCGTCGCTCACACAGGGATAACCGTTCTTCCCTTCGTATTTGTGCCGCGCTTTTTCACCGGCCACGACCACTTCGGCCCCCGCTTCGATCAGCCGGAGCTTGGGATACCAGAGTTCCAAGTCCTCATAAATGTCACCTACAAAGGTCAGAATGCGGCGGCCGGATAGGGGCTGGTCGGTCATGGTGTCCTCGGAAGTAAGACGCTCACTCTGACAACTTTGTAGCACTCTCGCAGCCACGTGTCAGCGGCTGGTGATTGTGGTACGGGTCGGTTAAGCTGCAACTCATGTCCACCGAAAACCAGCCCCAGGCTCCCAAGTGGAAACCACTCAACTCCCGCCAGCGGCGAGTCTTGGGCGTGCTTGTTGAAAAGGCCAAGACCGTTCCCGAGTCGTACCCGATGACGGTCAACGGCATCGTCGTCGGCTCGAACCAAAAGAGCAACCGCGAGCCCCACATGGAGCTGACGCAGGAGGACGTGGAGCAACTCCTGGAAGAGCTGCGGGGACTGGGGGCGGTGACGGAAGTGCAGGGCTCCGGCCGCGTGCTCAAATATCGACACCACGCCTACGAGTGGCTGGGCGTCACCGCGGTCGAGCTCGCCGTGATGACCGAACTGCTCCTTCGCGGCGAACAGACGCTGGGCGACTTGCGGGCCCGCGCCGCCCGTATGGAGCCGATGGCCGACCAGGCGGCGCTGAAGGTTGTCGTGGACGGGCTGCTGAAGAAGGGGTTGATGCGGGAAGTTACTCCACCCGGGCGCGGCCAAGTTGTTAGCCACAATCTCTATAAGGACCGCGAAGTTGCTGACCAGCAAACTCATTATGCCGGCATCGCTTGCGTCCACTCCAGCGATGAAGAGCCGCCTCCGGCAGATTCATCAGTCAGTGGAGCTTTGCTCAAGTATGCGACCAGCGACCAGCTCTCCGAACTGGCCGTCGAGTTGGCCGAGCTGCGGGCCGAATTCGCCCGCCTGCGGCTGAAGGTGGAAGAGCTGGAGGGCAAGTGAGAAATGCAGCTCAATTCCCCAGTCCCGCCACGCGCCAGCGGGTTCGGAACAGCCACATCATGGTCACTAGCAGCCCGAAGTTGAGCAGCACACTGAAGACCAGGTAGCAGAGATAGAGCATCCACGACTTCGGATTGGCAGCGGCCTGGCTCGCCGCTTCGGGACTCAAAGCGCCAACGTCGAGCGGAATGGAGCGGGCGGCGGAAAACGGGCTCGTGAAGCTCAGCTCCTTCACCGCTTGAGTTACCGGATGGTCGTGATAAAAAGTGGTTGCGAAAAATCCGATCGCCAGGGGAGCACAAAACATGATGATAATCACCAGGTAAGACGACATCATGGCGATGGAGGACTTTTTCGCCATGACCGAGCAAAACAGGGCGACCATTGCCGTCGTCACACAGGTAATCAGCACGATGGAAAGGTAGGCCAGCACAGCCAGCAGGTTCGCCCAGTACAGCGACACCATCACGCAAGCGAGCAGCACCGGCCAGACGAGGAACAGCGTCAGCACGCTGGAAACCCGCAGCCCGGCGACCAGCTTGCCCCACAGGATTTGAAAGGGGCTGATAGTAGTCGTGAGTAAAAGATCCAAGGTCTCACGCTCTCGCTCGCTCGTCACGCTTCCCGCGGAAAAAACTGGCCCCACCAGCATGTTGAAGACCACCACATAGCAAATATACCAGGCCGCCAGTTGCGGGTAGATGTACAGACAGATGGCCATGAAGGGGATGGCCAGGACCATGCTCACCTGAATGACCAGCCGGAGCATCAGCGTCCCCTGGCTGAAAATCTCGCTGCGGATTTCCTTGTCGTAGACCGGATTGGCGTCGTCATCCATCAGGTCGTCCCGTTTGGGAGGGGCGAACAACTTATCGGGGAACTGGTCGCGCTGAATCACAAGGCCGACAGCCTGCTGGGATTCCTGTTCCAGGTCCACCACCTCTTTTCCTTCGCTGCCGACGTCCGGCGGGTGGAGCAGCAGCACGCTGGTATTCACGAACAGGCCAACACATAGGGCGATGCTCACCGCCGCCACGGGAACCAGCAGGAACAGCCGCAGCGAGCCGTAGTCGGCGAGGAGTTTCCAGTACAGCACCCCCAGGAGCGCGGGGATAAGGATCAGCAGGTAGGAAACGACCAGGGACGCGCTCGTCCGCTGGAAATACGCGCTGCAGGCCACGCTGATCATGCCGAACGTCACCACGGAGAGCATCAGCCCCAAATAGGCCGCCGCCAATTCGGACGGATGCACGCCCCCCAGCGGCAGGCACAGCATCACAATCGGCAAGGAGCTGAAGACCAGGACCGCGAGATGGGCGAGCGAAGCCACCAGCTTACCCAGCACGATGGCGGGAGGTCGGAGCGGGCTGGCGAGCAGCATCTCATAAGTCTTGCGTTCCTTCTCGCCTGTGATGGAGCCGGCGGCGAAGCTGGGGGCCATCATGGACGCGACCACGAACTGGCCGAGGAAAAACATGTCCACCAGGTTCCGAGTCTTTTTCGCGTCATCGCTATTGGCCTCCAGATCCAGCCGCGTATCCTGGGGCCAAGCCAGATAAACGACCACCCCCAGGAGACACTGGTACACCATGAGCAGAATAAACCCCCGGCCCATCCGCAGGTTGACCAGCAGCTCCCGCTGCATGACGGGGTTTTCCAGAATGTACATGCCGTTCAATATAGGGGAGAGGGGAGCGGATTGCCACGTAGCCGCAGGCGGCCCCCCTGTGAGCATTTCCGCTCAGAACATCGGATAGAGCTGACAGGCGAGCCGCCTGTTGCTACGGCCGTGGCAATCGCCCGCCGTTGACGGAGAGGTCGACGTCCCACTCGCCGAGCGTGACTTTGAGCTTCATTTGCTCGGGCTTGACGCGGCCTTCGGCATCGACGACGTCGCGGAGGATTTCGACTTCGACGGTGTCACCGGCCTGGTTTCCCGAGATGATGGCGGTGAGCCCTTCGAAATCCTTGAGTTCCTTTCCGGCGAAGCGAACCAGCACGTCCCGTGTTTGCAGCCCCCCTTTGCTTGCCGGGCTTTCGGGATGGACCGTGGAGATGCGGCAAAGGCCGTCGAAGTCCGGGGCACAACTGACCCCCAGGAACGCCCCGCGGCGATAGTCCACCTTGGCAAGCTGCTTGAGAGCGGTGACGAGCTGCTCCTTGGCCGCGGGAGTGACCTTGGTGCCGTAAAGCTTGATGGACGAAAGTGTCGACAGCTTCGCGAGCGGGACAACGGCATCGTCGCCGAGAGTGGAATAGTAAGCCCCGAATTCTTGCAGCGCTCCGCAGCCGGCGAGGACTTGCATTCCCTTGTCGGTGACGCCGCTGCGGTGCAGATGCAGGCTCTTGAGCCCCGGCATGAGAGCCGCCTGAGCGAGGGCCGCATCCCCCATCGTGTCCCCGATGAGCACCAGTTGCCGCACATCTACTAGCCACTTCAGCCGCCGGAGGTCTCTTTCCTCCCCTTTCCAGGCTGGGCCAAGCTGCACCGCCTCGACGGTGACAATCTCTTGCAGGCCGTCGCTGTATTCCGTCCGCTGAATTTTGGCCCCGAGCTGCTCCAAATCGCGAATCGTCTGACTACTCCGCTGCTCGTTGAGCCAGGCGACGGTGCGAGTGGCCCGCTTCCCCATGGGAGAGGGCTGCTTGGCAATTTCCTCGAGCGATTCGCGAACGGCGTCCTGGGTATCCAGGTCCGATGACAGTCCGATTTCCCGCAGGACGTGCAGTGCCCGGGTGGAAGCTTCCAGACTGGGGGAGGAAACGAGCGGCTGGACGTGTTTGATCGCCGGAGTACCGGCGGCGGCGAGGCGCAAGGTGGCTTCTTCGCGGGCCAGGAATTCGTCGGAATCGAGATCTTTCGCCCACTTTTCCAGTTCGGCCGGTGTGGCAGGACGCTTGGGAGCTTCCTTTGGGGCTGCTTTGGCCGATCCCTGAGGAGCCGCTTCGTCACCACAGGCGGAGTGTCCTGTGAATACCGCTAGGAAAATTGCGGCGGCAAGCGCGGTGAGGATGATCGCGGCTCTCTTCATGGGGGCCTCGTGGTGAGTCACTCCATTATACATCCTTACGCCGGGGCGGGGGCTGCGCTGCGGTCGGCAAACGCCAGCAGGTCGTCAAGTCCCTTCCGCTGGCAAAAGTCGCCGAGGGTTTCGCCGCTCGTGCGTGCCTGTTTGAAATAGAGCAACACCGGCACCAGGGCGGGGATGATCTCTTCTTCCGGCAGCATGTCCTTGTAGATGAAGTTCAGCCGGTCGCCGAGCAACCGGCCGCCGAGCAGCAGGGTGTATTTGCCCTTGGCCTTGCCGACCAGGCCGATGTCGCAGTTGTACGGCCGAGCGCAGCCGTTGGGGCAGCCGGTCATGCGGACTGTGAATTTCTCCGCGGAGAGGCCAAGGCGGGCAAGTTCCACTTCAAGCTGGTCGAGCAGGCCGGGGAGGGCCCGTTCGCTTTCGGTGATGGAGAGGCCGCATGTCGGCCAGGCGACGCAGGCCATGCTCCAGCGGCGCACGGTAGAGATATCTTCCGAAAGCTTGACGCCGTGATCACGGAGAATTTTTTCCAGCGTCTTTCTGTCCTGCGGGCGGATGTCCGTGAACAGGATGCTTTGATGCGAAGTGAGACGGATGCCGGGAGTGAGCGTGCGGCAAATTTCGCGCAGCGCCGTCTTGAGCCGCACTTGCTCGGTGTCCTTGATGCGGCCATTTTCCACATTCAGGCCGTAGAACCAGTTGCCGTCCCCCTGTTCGTCCCACCCCATGTGGTCGTTAAAGCCATGGACATCGTCGGAATGAGGATCGAGCAGTGGGCCGCCGAAATACTCTTCGACCTTGGCTTTGAATTTTTCCACGCCCCAGTTGGCAATGACGTACTTGAGTCGGGCGACCTTGCGGTCCTCGCGATTGCCAAAGTCGCGCTGCACCTTGAACAGAGCTTCCGTGACGGCCAATACATTTTCCGGAGTGGCGAAGCATATTCGTTTGGCGACGGCGGGGAAGGTCTTCTTCGCCGAAGGTGTCACTCCCATGCCGCCGCCGGCCAGCACGTTGTAACCGATGATCCGGTCGCCGTCGGTCAGGGCCATCAGCCCCAGGTCGTTGGCATACAGGTCCACGCAGTTATCAAACGCATAGCCGATGGCCATCTTGAATTTTCGCGGCATATAGAACTTGCCGTAGATCGGCTCCACATCAAAGCCGTCGCCGTCCGTTGCTCCGCCGGCGAGTTCTTTGTCCCCCGTGACGCTGTCGGTCAGCCACAACTCGTGATACGACTTCGTTTTGGGGGCAAAGTGCTCAGCTAGTTTGTCGGCCAGTTCTTGCGTCTGGCGATAGACGTTGTTCTTGTACGGTGCTGGGCAGCACATGACGTTGCGATTCACGTCACCACAGGCACCGAGTGTGGACAACTGCGTGTCGTTGATCTTGTTGATAACCTGCTTGAGGTTCGATTTGACGACGCCGTGTAGCTGTATCCCTTGCCGCGACGTGATGCGAAGCGTGGTGTTGCCAACTTCGTCGCACAAATCGAGCTCATCGAGCAACTGCCGGCTGGTAAGCTTGCCTCCCGGAATCTTGGTCCGGACCATGAAGATGTAAGACTTCTTTTTCTTGCCGTCTTCGACTACGGCTCCGCCGCGAACATCGCGGTCGTCCTGCTGGTAAGTGCCGTGAAACTTCAGCAGGACTTCGCTCGACTTGCCGAAGTGGTCATTCGCATCGACCATTTCCGGCCCGATGTCGCCGGCCAGAAAACGGCTTTGGTCCTTGATACTTTCCACGGGACTGGGCTTGCCGGGTTCGGACATGAGATTGGGAGAGAGGAAGCGATGAAAAATGAGATACTGCGCCGAATCCTTACCATGTTGACGTTCAAAGTAAAGATTCGGTTCGTGCTGATTGCAATTATACCGAAAAGCTAGGTAGACTCCTACGGCATTGAGGTTGGTTCTGGAGGATCGGAGGATCGCAAGGTGAATGTGCCGACGCCTTCGACGTTTCTGTCACAGCCCCATCGCATACGCTGGTGGCAATTCTCGCTAGGCACGCTGCTTCTCTTGGCACTGCTCGTTTGCGTCGGTGCTGCCTACTGGGGTACTCAAAGTCGGCTGTTAGTAGCGTCTCGTCAGAACCAGCAGTTGCTTGATGCCAATAAGCAACTCATGGAAGAACGCGGGATTCTGGACGTCGCTGACCCATCGCAAATCGTGCTCGAGTACCGTGGGAAGAGCCAAGACCCGGAGGTTTTGCGTTGGAAATGGCGAGTCCATTTTCCCGAGCGGAATTGGCGTTTTGCTTGCGAAATTGGCCCCATTGAAAAGACTGGACATCAGCATTTGCCAACCAAACAAATTCAAACTTATTTCAGCGGTCCGTCTGCACAAAGAAATCTGGAGCTAACCGTACTGCGCGACCTAGATAGCCGGCCGGTACTGGTCTTCAAACCTGGCGTCTACGGAGGTGATGTCAGGATGCCGCTCACGGAGGAGGAATTTGAATCGCTGCGCCGACTTGATCATCCGCGGAAATCGCAGCCCAAGGGAAGACCTCTGCAGGTACTTCCACCTGATACACGTGTGGAAATCATGCGCATTGTCGCAAATGACAGCGAACTGGAGAGAACCGGCTTGCTTGTTTACTTCGAGCGCTTTGCGCAGCCCTAATCACGGCGACTTCAGCCTATTTTGGCGCCTCGTTTACTTTGGGCGTTTCTTCCGGCGTGATGGACAGTCCGCCACTCGCGCGGAGCGTGACGCGATAGGACTTCCCTTTTTGCACCCGCATGTTCGGGGCTTCGCCGCTGGCGGCGCGGATGCCCATCTCCTTGGCTTTGGCCGGGTCGTTGGCGATCGCCCAGAAATCGTCCCAGATTTTTCGCTCGAATTCCGTTTCCTGTCCGCCTCGGGCATAACCTGTGGGGCGTGTGTTGCGGCGGTCGAGCGGAAAACCTTCAATCGGCTGCTGCCGCTCCCCGTAGATGCGGTTGAAGATGCAAAGCGAAGTGCCGCGATCCAGGTCCCTTTCTTCGATGTACTTGTCGTCGAATTTCACGACCCAGCTATCGATGTAAACCAGATCCCCTTTGATCTCGAAGGAGCGGGCGGGGTCCGTGGTGTAAGGGACTCCCTCGTCATTGAGCTCGACAAAATCGAGCATGGTCCACAGGTCCCCCTTTTCGCCGCGCTGTTCCTGATTCGTCACCGTCAGTCGGGCCAGCCGATGATCAACCTTGAGCAGGGCCATTCTGGTCCGGAGCTTTTCTATGTCCTTATTCAGAGTGGAGATCCTGGTGTCTTTTTCCTGGATCAGCTTCACCTTGGAGGCAATATCGGCCTGGGCATCCTCCAGCTTCTGATTCGCTTCCGCCAGTTTGGCGGCTTTGTCCTGAGCTTCGAATTCCTTGGCGTTGTACTTGTAATAAGCGTACCAACTGCCGCCGCCGACTCCCCCCAGCACCACGACGGCGAGGACGGTGCGGACGAAGCTGTTGAGCGTCGAGACGTTTTCCATGAAGCCGGGCATCGGGAGCTCCAAAAATGGCGAAATTCGAATGTCGAATGACGAAGGGAAGGTCAAGTTCCTAAGAGTATTCGCACAGCCGCCGCAATATTGTCCTGGGCCATCAGGCTTTCGCCGACGAGCATGGCATCGACTCCTGCTTCTTGTAAGCGTAACACGTCGGCCCGGGTGTGAATGCCACTTTCTCCGACCAGCACCGCATCCAGCGGCACTTGCTCCCGCAGCCGGATGGTGTGGCCGAGATCGGTGACAAACGTCCGCAAATCCCGATTGTTCACCCCGATGAGCTGGGCTCCGGCGGCGAGCACCCGCGGCAGGTTTTCGGGGTCATAAAACTCAACGAGCGGCGTCATCCCGAGTTCCAGCGTTTCATTGTGCAGTTTGCGGAGGTTGCAGTCATCCAGGCACTCCGCAATCAGCAGCACGGCATCCGCGCCGGCGGCCCTAGCCTCTAGTAACTGATAGCTGTCCAGAATGAAGTCCTTGCGAAGCAGGGGCAAATCCACCGTCGCACGAATCTGCCGCAAATAGTCGAGGCTGCCTTGAAAAAAAGGCTCGTCGGTCAGCACGCTGAGGCAGGTCGCTCCCGCGGTTTGGTAAGCAAGTGCAATCTGCACCGGATCAAAGTCCTGCCGAATGACTCCTTTGCTGGGGCTCGCCTTCTTCACTTCCGCAATGAGCTTGATGCTGCCCCCTGCGGCGAGCGGAGCGAAGAAGTCCCGCACCGCAGGCGCGTCCTGGATGGCACGCTGCAACTCGCTGGCGGACACTTCTCCCTGTGCGCGAGCAATTTCCTCTCGCTTGGTGGCAACAATTTGGTCCAAGATGGTCGCCAAAAGAGGACGCTCCAGCAGTTTCCGAGTGAGTCGCGGCTATCTAAATATAATACATCCCGTCCCCCTGCCCGCGTAGCTTCTGCGCGAGTTGGGCGAACGTGATTTCGCCAAGCTTCTCTTGCTCGAGAGCGGCGACTTTCTGCCAGGAATCGAGCAGGACGCGAGTGGCGGCTGTGGCGACGGCAGTGCTGGATTTGATTTGACCCGATAGTCCGTCGAAGACTCCCATCACCTGGCCGAGCGTGATTTGCTCCGGCTTTTTGGCCAGCTTGTAACCCCCCGCCGCGCCGCGAGTACTCTCCACCAGCCCGGCCCCTTTGAGCTGCAACAGGATTTGCACCAGGAACCGTGAGGGAATGCCGTGCGGCTCGGCGATTTCGCGGATGCGAACGGGCTGGCCACTGGAGTAGCGTGCGGCCAGCGCCAGAACCGCAAGGCAGGCGTACTCGGTTCGGGCGGAGATGATCACGAAGTTTCGCCCAAGGGCTGACGGCTGGGAGTGGGCTGGCGATCTGGAATTCACGCCCACGCAAAGCGGGGAACGTGCTAATCATTCTCGACAAAGGAAACGACTTGCACCTTGCCGCTAAGTCTCCAGGTCATCCTTCCCTGGCTCCAGGGGCGCTTTGTTTTCTTCGATGATTTGCTCTTCGCGCCAGGGCTTCTTTTCCTTGTAGCCTTCCAGTTCTTTGTGGAGCTGATCGTCGTTTTCGGTCCCCTTGCCGAGTTCGACCGCCTGGGTGGACCACTTGATGGCGGTTTCAAAGTCCCCCGCCTCGGCGTAGCCGCTGGCGAGAGTGCTAAGAATGTGGGGCTTCTTGTACTCGGTCAGCTCGCAGGCTTGCTTGCCGTACTCGATCGACTTCTTGGCATCGCGGACCTTGTCGTTCTTGGAAGTCGCCAGGACCCAGGCCAGGTTGTTGAGCACGCCGGTGTCCTTGGGATCGAGCTTGAGCGCTTTTTCGTAATCGGCCACTGCCTCTGCATGTTTGCCGACGCTCAGCAGCGCATCACCGCGGGAGCGGAGGGCATCAGCATTATTTTCGTTGTCGGCAATGACGTTGTCTAGCAGTTCAATCGCCTGCCGCGGCCGCTTATCGGCCACCAGATACATGGCCAGTACCAAGCGATACTCTTCGTTCTTGGGGTCGCTGTGCAGCAGCTTCTTGACGTCGATAATGGCAGCGCCAAATCGCTTTTCGGAAGCGGCAATGCGGCTGCGGAGGAGGATCGCGTCGGGAAGGTCGGGCACGAGACGCAGCAGCAATTCGGAATCCTGCCGGGCTTTGTCCTTGTTTCCCATTGCCGCATGCACCTGGCTCCGCATCAGCAGCCCCAGCAAGTTGCGGGGCTCCAGGTCGAGGGCCGTGTTGAGGTCGTCGAGCGCCTTCTGCTCGTCTTCCTTCATGGCGTGCAGTCCGGCCCGCAGCAAATATCCCCTGGATTCCTTCGAGCTAAGGGAAATCAGTTTGTCGATGTGCTTTAAGGCGTCATCGTATCTTTTGAGCTTATTGAGAACCTGGGAAATGGCCTCCAAAGCCAGTTGATTGTTGGCGTCAGCCGCCAACAACAGATTGAGGTCCGCGACGGCTTTGTCGTTTTCGCCCTTTTCGGAATAGATGATGGCCCGTCCTTGCAGGGCCTGCACGTTCTTGGGATCGGCCTTCACGGCGAGGTCAAAGTTCTCGAGTTTCGCATCAAGACTTTCCACCATTCTGCCGCGGAGGATGTAGGCCTTGGCGAGCTCAACAGGGTTTTCTTTCAGCAGCTTGAGGGCTTCGTCGATGTTCTCCTGGGCGACCTTGCGATCCCCATCCTGGACCTCGGCATGCAGTCGGGCGATGAGTAGGTAAGGGTCCGGGAGCTTGGGATCGTGTTTTTTGGCCTTGTCCAGGTTTTTGAGGGCAATTTGCCGCACGAATTGCCACTGGGAATTCCGAGGGGGCTCCAGCACTGCCTTGGCGGAACGCTCCGCGTGCTGATAGAGCGTGGCTGCCGCCATCTTGTGGGCGAACTCTTCCTGCCCCTTATCGAGCCCTTTCTTGATGGCACTTTCGGCCAGGGAGATGACTTTCTCAAAGTCCGCCAGGGTCTCCGCCCCTACTTGCAAATCAGCCGCCTCGTCGAGGTCCTTCTGGCCGGCCCCTTCGGCGCGGGCAACGCCGGCTAGCAGGGATAGAGAGAAGAGAACCAAAAACGACAGCATCATACGGCGCATGGCTAGAACCTCAGGAACGGATACGGCTGGTTCGGCGGCGATTTTCCAGGGGATTGCCGGACCACATTCCTGCATTATGGCGATTCCCGTCGTTGGATGCTATGCGAGATAGGGAGACGTCCAACACTGACCCGAAGCGCCAGCGAGGAGAGCCATTCCATGGAGCGGGGCTGCTTCTCGGGCCAGTCTCAACAATTGGCGATCAATTCTTCAGGTCTTAGGGCCGCGCCGCTGGGGGATTCCGCAGCCCTTGGGTGCCAGCACTTGTCTGCCAGCACCCCATTGCAATCAGAAACGCATCGACTTATTCTACTTATCCTTCCCATTTTATTTTATCGGAAAAGTTTTCTTTTCTGCTCATCACTCTTTCGGGCCATTTTTCCTAGACATTCGTGCCCCTAACAGGTTGCGGCCCTTGCAGACCCCTGGCATAGTCCGAACCACATTAGCTCGTTTTGAGCCGATGGATTTAGACGTTTTTGGTTTGTTCGGATTAACACAAGGAGGACAAGGATGAGGAAAGTCTGTTTCATTTTGGCCCTGATTTCGTGCCCGGTGGCTCTGGCTGAGGAGAAAACCGAGGTCAAGCCCGATGTCCAGCAAGCTGCCGCAACGGCCGATGCCAAGGGTACACAGGTCGAGCAGCCGCCGTTGCACCGGCACCCGACGCTGCTGGCAATGCTTCGCCGGAGCAACATCATCCGCCGCGCGGTGGGTCTCAAGCCCCAGCGGATCAACCCGGCCCTGACCAAAGCGGCTCAGGATCATGCTAATTATATGGCTGCCACTGGCGACTTCAGCCACTATACGAACGGTGGCTATCAGTACCGGGCCCAGAAGTATGGGTTCAAGGGGGGGGTGCGAGAGAACATTGCCGCCGGTTTTGGCTCGGTGGACGCCACCTTCAACACCTGGCAGGCGAGCGGCGGCCACTATGCCTCCATCGTCAGCGGCACCACCGAAGCCGGCTTTGGCTATGCCATCGGCCCCAACGGCGGAACTTACTGGGTCGGCGTCTACGGCAGCCCCGCAGAAGGGGACGAGGCCGGTGAAGAAGAAGGTTTCGCCGAAAAGGAAGCCGAAATTGCCAAGGCCAAAGCCGAGAAAAAGACCTTCGAGGTTGTGCCTGCCAGCGCAACGATCGAAACGACCCCCAAGACCGAGAAGCCTGCCGAGACAGTTCCGGCCGCAGGCGTGAAGTAATTTCAAAAAGTGCTAGCGGATCGGCAGGAAGGCCCATCCCTCTCATATACCTTGAAGGCCCGCGAGAGGAACTCGTGGGCCTTCTCCATTTAATGCCTGTGTTGCAGCTCGTGGGCCTTGGTTTTGGCCTCTTCCGCCTTGTAGATGAACGTCCGGTCCTGGGTTGCTTCAAACGCCTTCTGAAAGGTGACGCTGAGAGCGGTGTAGTTAAAGACTTCCGTGGGCTCCAGTTCGCAGGCCCGCTCGCTGTGGCGGATGGCGTCGGCATGACGGCCCGCTTTGCCTAGCAAGACGGCCAGGGCCATGTGGGCCAGGACATAGGTGTCGTCCGCTTTCACGACCTCCGCAAACTTATCGATCGCTTCGGCGTTTTTGCCGGCCCGTTTCAGGGTCTCGGCTTCTTTGAAGAGTTCGGCAGCGGTGGTCATGCAATCGTACCTGGCGAGCGTGGCGGAAGTATCTAGGGGCAAACTCCCAGGATAACAAACGCCCGCCTCTTCGTCTGGCCCCTCGCTTTCCTAGCTTTACATTTGGCGGATTCATTCGGCGTTCGCGCATGAAGATTTCACGAAGCTCAAGCCCCTGCCTGCCGATAATCGATGTGGCAGAAGTCCCCGCGCGCAGGATGCGCTAGCAGGGAACTGCGAGTTGCTGGTTAAATCCGCTGGAATTGGAATCTCTCGTAAGGAAGGATCCTTGATGCCCCGCAATCGCCTCGGCAGCGTTTCCACCAGCGGGCTACGCGTCTATTACGGACCCGAGGAGGCACTGACCGCCGGGCAGGAAAGCTCCGCCCGGCAGATGGTCAACGTCCCCGTCGGCGAAGTCCTGCCCCTCCTCCTGGAAGCTGCCGATAGCCGGCGGGCCTGGCTGGAAGACTTTTCCAGCGACGAGATGACCATCAGCAGCGACCTCTACGAAGTGCTACTTGCCTATCAACACTTCCGCCGGCCAAGCGCGTAGCTGTCCGCTGTCACCCGCCGTTCGAAGTAACCTGTTTCCGTGGAGCCAGCCGCGCGCCCGGCAAATGCGCTAAGCATTGCCCACAAGCTCATCGGTGCGGTCGCAGGTAGGACAGGATGTCCCCAAAGCAGTGATTCGGCCGCCATCGGGTGCAGCGACTGGTTCGCCGGTGCCACGTTTACCAGAAACGCCACCAAGGCTTCGTCGGCGGCATGTCATCGCCGGTTTCTGATGCACAACCCTTTTGTTTACGCAACAGTTGGTAGTAGTGCCAAATGTTATCTTCTGGGCCGTTCACGATTCGCTTGTGAGCGCGACCCCACGGCCAAGACAGCCGCCCACCACCCTGTTGAATTCCCGGAAACGATTGCCCATTCAGGTTGACCATGCCCCACTCGCCGCCGTGGTGTTTGCGCAGCACTTCTCCAACATAGCTGCCGAACGCTTTGGCAAACGTCCAAACTGCCTCCTCCGGCGGGTTGGATTGCGCCATGTCGTCGTGCAGGCGTCCAAGAATATGTTCAATCCTTTGGACGCTACTGTCAGACCAGTCGAGCTTGATACCAAAGTTGCTGGCAGCGAGATCCACGGCGTCAAGCGAGTACGCCGCTGCGATCTCCGCAATCTTTGGATCAGCTTCGAAGGACTCTGCCATGCGATTACCTAAGGCGGCGAACTATTGACTTTCTCGCGCCACTGCGCGCTTTACCACTACGACGGAACGAGAGTGTCTGATTTCGGCGCGCGGCGAACCCGAATCATGGTAAGAAACGCGGCCGCCAGGCTCGGCGGGACAATTAGGACCAACAATTCTGATGGATAGAAGGCGGGATGGTCCACACCCTTGTATCGACGGGGTGTCAATTCCATCCAGCCCAGGACCATCCAAGCCACCAAACTTGCGACAAAAATAATCGCCAGCGACCAGGCAAAGCTGTACTTTCCAGCAGGTGCAAATGTCGCCCATCCGGCGCAAGCACATACAACCGCGCAACCGACCACGGGATAAATCATCCCAGCTTCAAGATCGCTCCGAAACCACTCACTCGCCAATTCCGTTGGTCCCACAAGCCAGCGGTAAAGCATGATTCCGAGCGATAGTCCTTTAGGAGCCAATGCGCCTCCCAGGGCACAGAGGCTGGTGCCCCACGCGGCGCGTTGCCAGTTCCACGATGATTGAGGCAATACCGTCATTAAGAACTCTGCCAGGGACACTCCGCAATTCACACGTGGTACTTGCCGCTCGGAATCGGCGGGTTCGCTGCCGGGTCGCGCGTTACCGAATGCCAGGCGAGTTGGCCGCACTTGGGACAACGCATGTATCTACGAGGCTGGCCGGAGGCTTTCCAGCGAATGCCTCCCAGTTCCCAGACGGACCGCTCGCAGCCGCACGGGCAGCGGACCATCCAGGAGCGTGATTCCGCTTCCATCGACTCGGCCCAGCGTCGGGGCAGGATGGCCGTGAACAATCTTTGGGAAAAACTCATCGCCGGTTGTCCTCGCAGGTATTGGTCATCCCGCTCCGCTCGAGCAGCACCTCGATACCGTAAAGTCTACGGATCATGTTCCGAACAAGTAAGTCACGGGGGGAGGATTGCCTGCTGGCCCGTTTCTATCTCCGCGGACTTTGTGACTCTGCGTGAGGCCCCATTTCCAAGGCAAAGAGGGGTATCACGCGAAGTACGCCAAGTTGCGCACACAGTCAGATCGTCACGCGATGATCTCCCCCACCACCCGCCCATGCACGTCGGTCAGCCGGAAGTCGCGGCCGCTGTAGCGGTAGGTGAGGCGGGTGTGGTCGAGGCCGAGGAGGTGGAGGAGGGTGGCGTGGAGGTCGTGGACGTGGACTTTGTTTTCGACCGCTTCGTTGCCGAACTCGTCGGTGTTGCCGAGGGCCTGGCCCCCTTTCACGCCGCCGCCGGCCAGCCACATCGTGAAGCCGCGGCTGTGGTGGTCGCGGCCTTTGGCCCCTTCGGACCAGGGGGTGCGGCCGAATTCGCCCCCCCAGACGACGAGCGTTTCGTCGAGCAGGCCGCGGCTCTTGAGATCGGCGAGGAGGGCGGCGATGGGGCGGTCGCTGGCGAGAGCGTGGTTCTTGTGGTTCAGGATGTCGCCGTGGTCGTCCCAGGGTTGGCCGCCGCCGTAGTAGAGTTGCACCATCCGGACGCCGCGCTCGACGAGGCGGCGGGCGACGAGGCAGGCGTCGGCGAACTGGCCGCTGCCGTAGAGCTTTCGGGTCGCTTCGCTTTCGCGGCTCAGCTCAAAAACTTCCTGGGCGGCGAATTGGAGGCGGAAGGCCATTTCCAGCGATTCGATGCGGGCTTCGAGCTGGCCGTCCGCCCCGCGGGCCGCCAGATGCTCGCGGTTGAGCTCCTGCAGCAGGTCGAGCTGCTGCCGCTGGGCCGCGGCGGGGAGGTACTGGTTGTGGACGTGCTGGATGACGGTCCGCGGGTCGAGCTTGCTGTTGTCGATGTGGCAGCCCTGAAAAATCCCCGGCAGAAAACTGTTCGACCAAAGCTGCGGTCCGACCACCGGCTTGCCGGGGCAGAAGACGACATACCCCGGCAGGTTCTGGTTCTCCGTCCCCAGGCCGTACGTCAGCCACGACCCGAGGCTCGGCCGCGTTGGCTGCGTGTTGCCGCTGTTCATCATGAGCAGGCCCGGCTCATGGTTGGGAATGTCCGTGTGCATCGAGCGGATGACGCAGATGTCGTCGATCTTCTCCGCGATGTGCGGGAACAGCTCGCTGACGTCGATTCCCGCCTGGCCGTACTTGGCAAACTTGAACGGCGAAGGGAACAGATTGCCGACGGACCGCTGGTAGTTCTTGGTGAGCGCTTCGGGCTTCGTGCCGGCGTATTTTTGGAGTGCCGGCTTCGGATCGAAAGTATCGACGTGCGACGGCCCGCCGTTCATGAAGAGGAAGATGACGCGCTTGGCTTTGGCGCGGAAATGTGGGGCGCGCGGGGCGAGAGGGCTGGTGGCGGCGGAAGAAGCTGATGTTGACGATGATTCGGCTGCGCTTGCAGGGCTTTCAGTATCGAGCAGGCCCGCTTCGGCCAGGACGCTGGCGAGGCCAAGAGTGCCGAAGCCGCCACCCATGCGTGAGAGCCAATCGCGGCGGGAAAGGGTGAAATTCATGGCGGGTTCCTCGAGAGTGAGGAAGTGGGGCTTGGGTTAGGCGGGGCGACTCCAGTTCATTATACCGCCACAATCGGCATGACAACACAGTAACCCGCAGCGTAAGCAAGGGATTTCGGAGCCGCGAAGCCGCGGAACCTGTGAGCCGTAGAGCGTAAGCCCACGGAGTCGTGTCAGAATCGTGGTTTTGAGTAGCTCGCGTCATCCGTGATAACCACGCTTGTGAGGGAACTCAGCTCATCGAGCATCAACTCAATTAAGTTCCGCCAGATGTTGTCCGAATTCGCGAATGCGGCCGGGTCAAAGCACTCTAGGCTGTCTGCAAGTTGCGTCAGTGTGTCCCTCGAAGGTGCCATTCTGGTGGTGCGAAGGCTGTCCGACCATTCCTTCGCGACCAACAAGCTCTTGCTAAACAACTCAACCGATGAGTTAACGAAGGATTGAGGAATGGACAGTTGGCAATCGATTCTGCTGACGTAACCAGTCTTTGCGTTCAGACAGTAAGACGCACTTCCGTTACAAAACTCCTCCTCGCCAACGATAAATTCACTAGTCCATCGTTCGTCAAGGTCGTGATCAAAGAAATCGCCCCACCTGACGGACGTGTTGTAGGGAAGGAGCTTTGACTGTAGCGGCGAAAAAGAGATTTCGAAGCTATTTTGCCATTCAAAGATCATCACCCGGGGTAGCCCACGGGATACCAAAAACTCCCGCGAAGTTTCCGGCAAGGCTATATCATCGGCACTTAGGAATATCGGGTCTGTCCAAACCGATTGCGGCATGTTGGATACCCTTACCCCGACCCATCTCCCTAGGAACAGGGCGCGATCAATCCACAAACACAAACTCATTCGTCCCCAGCAGCGCCTGAGTATACCGCTCCCACGGCGTCAGCTTCACATCCGGCTGGCTTTCGGCGGCTTTGAGGAAGGTCGTCCCCACTTGCAGTTCCTTCTCGGTCGGCTCACGGCTGAAGAGAAGCTCGTAGGCGAAGCGGATGCGGGCGGAGTCGTCGGCTGACTCGGTTTGCAGGCGGGCGGCCAGCGTCTTGGCTTGGCTGACCATGAATGGGCCGTTCAGAACGAACAATTGCTGCATGGGGACCGTGGTGACGCTGCGGCGCTCGCTGGTGAGGTTCGGATCGGGGAAGTCGAAGAGGCGGAGCGTGCTATTGAGGTTGTGCCGGCTGACGGAGGCGTAGAGCGTGCGGCGGCGGTTGTTGTCTTTGGCGATGTCGAGGGACTGTCCCCCGAGCGACAGGTCGAGATTCCCCGACGCGGTCAGCAGCGAATCTCGCCAGGATTCAATATCGAGCCGCCGGCGATTCATCCGCCACAAGAGGCGGTTATCAGGTTCGCGCTGGAAATTGGCCGGAATCAGATCAGCCGACAAGCGGTACGTCGCCGAGAGCATGATCTGCCGATGCAGCCATTTCAGCGACCAGCCGCCGGACATGAAGCGGCTGGCGAGGTCGTCAAGCAATTCCGGATGCGTCGGCCGCTCGCCGAGCATGCCAAAGTTGCTAGGAGTCCCGACCAGGCCGCGGCCAAAGTGCTGCTGCCAGACCCGGTTGACCAGCACACGAGCGGTGAGCGGATTCTGCTCGCTGGAAATCGCATTGGCGAGCTCCAGGCGGCCGCTCCCTTGCGAGAATGGTTTCGCATCGCCGGCTGACAGGATTTCCAGGAACTTCCGCGGCGATTCATCCCCCAGATCCTTGTAATTGCCGCGACGATAAATCTGCAGGTTCTTGACCGCGCCGTCCTTGATACAGTGGGCCACAGGATACTTTTCGCCAACCTGCTTCTTCCGCTCTTCGAGCTCCTTCTTCAGTTCTTCGTTCTTCTTGCGGCGCTCTTCCGAGATGAGCTTGTCGATCTGATCCTTCTTCTCCTTGGGAAGGGCGCACGGCGCGTTGTTGTCATCAACGATGTCTTTCAGGAGTTCCTCAGCCGCTTTGTCGAGCGATTCCTTGGCGCGGCGCTTGTCCAGGGCGGCGGCAACATCTTTCTGAAGTTGGTCAGCGACTGCCTGAATGGCCGCCAGGGCGGCGGTGTCGCCGGACAGGTCGGTCTTGGCGTCCTGTGCAGCGGCAGCATCTTTCCAAGCGGCGAGGTACGGCCTTTTCTGCACGTTGTCCCCGCTGAGGAATTTCGCCCAGGCTTCGATGGCGAATTCTTGGAGGCCCGCCTCCTTGGCGAGGTTGACTGCCGCCACCTTGTCGTTCACAGCCGCCAGAGTCGCGGTCACGGGGTCAGCAGCCTTCTTTTTCTGTTTGTTTTGCAGCTTCCAAGAGGCGACGACATACTTGCCGGTTTGCAATGCCAGCGATTCGCGAATTTCCCGCTGCGTTTCGTTCTTCGCGTCTTCGATGGCCTTCTCTTGTTCCTTGACGCGGGCGACGCGCAGGTCGTAGGCGGCGACAATGTCTGGCGGTGCGAGCGGGGCCTCGAAATATTCCGTGCTGGCGAAGACGCCGGCGAGGGCGTAGTAGTCCTTTGTTGGAATTGGATCGAATTTGTGATCGTGGCAACGGGCACAGGAGACGGTGAGCCCGAGGATGCCGCGGGTGAGCGTGTCGATCCGGTCGTCCATCTCGTCCGCCTGGGCCTTGGGGGCACAGCCGGCGTCGGCGTAATAGACCGGGCCGAGGGCGAAGAAGCCGAGGGCCGGGAGGCGGGCGTTGCGGTCCCCGCCATCGAGCAAATCGGCCGCAATCTGTTCCTGCACGAAGCGGCTGTAGGGCAAATCGGCGTTGAAAGAGTTGATCACCCAGTCTCGATACCGATAGCCGCCGGGATACGCCCGGGCCGCGAAGGTGTGAGCCTGGTCCTCCGCATAGCGGGCGATATCGAGCCAGTGCCGGCCCCAGCGTTCGCCGTAGCGCGGGGATGCGAGCAGCTTATCGACGAGCCGTTCATAAGCGTCGGGTGATTCATCCGCCAGAAAGCTGTTGACCTCTTCCAAAGTCGGCGGCAGGCCGGTGAGGTCAAAACTGGCGCGGCGAAGGAGCGTCCGTTTGTCGGCTTCTATGGCGGGCTGAAGCCTTTCGACTTCGAGCGCCGCTAAGACAAAGGAATCGAGCGGCTGACGGAGCCATGCCGCGCTCTTCACTGCCGGCTGAGGTTGCGGCATCACCGGTTGAAAGGACCAGAACTGCCGATCTTCTGCGGTAACCGTGCCGCTCGTTCGTATGAATCCAGCCGCCGTCCCTTTTGTTTCGGGCCAAGGTGCGCCGCGCTCAATCCATTCCTTGAGGAGCGCGATATCTTGCTCGCCCAGCTTGGCACTGGGTGGCATTTGCAATTCTTCATCCGCGTACTTCACCGCCTTGAGCAGCCGGCTGTCGTCGGGCTTGCCCAGGGCGACAACCGTTCCGCCATCACCACCAGCGAGCATCCCAGCCCGGCTCTCCAGGCTCAGTCCCCCCTTCTTCTCCTTCCCATGGCACGAAAAGCAATTCGCCGCCAGCAGAGGACGAATCCGCCTTTCAAAGAACTCGTCTCCCGCCTTGTCACTCTCCCCCGCGACAGCCGATTTGAACAACGACATTGCCAGCAAGCAGATTGAGAGCAACAGGACGTGCCGGAAGCAGGGCATGGGCGGGGGAGGTTATTCGGAGGGGGGAATCGAGCGGGCTCCTTTCATCGTAGCGGAAAAGGAGGCATCAATCAAATGTGATCGAAATGCTCGCGAGTGCGGCAAGAAACGACTTGGCGGAACCCTCGTGGATTCCGCCAGTGATGATTCGAGCAGAACAGCCAACTACTCCACCAGGCCCAGCACCCGCCTGGGAATGACGTCGTCGGCATCATAGTCAATCAGCATCCCGCCACCACCATTGATGTCCAGAGTCCGGCTGACGTATTGGGAGCCGATCTGGGCTGCTCCGTTGCCCGTCACATTCATATGGCCGTTCGCCGTATAGAAAGTCCCCTTTACACTGAAGTTGGCGTTCCCCGAGATGCTCATGGTGTGATCCGCCGAGCGATTTTGAAACAAGGTCATTCCCTTGTAAACACCGCTGGTGGGGGGTGTAATCGAGACGGACCCGCCGTTGGCACCGCTGAGATTGATACCGTCGCTGGGGCTGTTGGGAGCGTTGTAGATCATCACTCCGTTCGCCACCAGGTTCCCTTGGCCGTGGAAGGAGAAACCGCCCCCATCCATATAATAGATTCCCGGCAACATGGTCACGTTGGCCTGTCCCGTGATGGTGATGCCGCCGTATACGCCCGGTGACAGCGTCCGATTGCCGTTGCTGTAGTGCTTGGGACCATTGCTTTGGGTCGTGTAATCGCTCTTATTGGGCTGGGGAATACCTCGCAAGGGATCGGGCTGCGGCTGCATTCCGGTATTCATGTTCCCGATGAAGCCTCCACCACTGGTACCTCCTACGACGGAGAAATTGTCGGCAGTTACGGTGCCCCCCCCTGTCGTCACGGCGGCATCCGGGGCATCGGAATTGACGATCACCGCGGCACCTCCCGTGACCTGCCCTGCTCCGCCCCCTGTCGACCGGAGGGCGGACGGCTCGTGCAGGTCCAAAACGTGAATGCCAACGAAAGCTGGTGACCAGTTGCCGCGCGCCACGGCGCGCGCGGTAATGGGAATGGATCCCGAGCCGATGATGGCGCTAAAGTATCGTTTCTGCTTGCGTTGCACGACCACCTCGGCATATCCCGGCGGCAAAGTTTCTCCCTTGTGGGGGCCGCCCATATACTTTTCCGGCGATACATGTACGGTGACGATTGTATTGGTGCCGTCGTCAGTGAAGCCATTGGCGTAGGCGATCTCATGCCCACGGTCATTTGCCGCGTCGTTGGGATCCTGGCCATGGTCCGTCGGGTAGTTGCGGAACACGCTCTCCGCGGCGGCCATGGCAGCGGCATCCGCCGTGGCCTGGGCTCTGCGCCGCTGTTCCAGCAGACCACCGCCGTCGAGGGAGATGGCCGCGCAGACCAGGAGAACGGTCAGGCAGAAGGCAACCATCACGACGATGGCCCCCCGCCTGGAGGATTTACGCTGCAGTGTGGATCGGTTGGTGAGTGACATGATGCATTCTCCAAAGTTGATTGCGACCCAGGTTCAAATCCTCAGTAAATCATCTGGGCAGTAGACGTGCTTGAAAGGTTATAGGGGCCGATCAAATAGACCTCCGGAAACCACTGGTAGGTTACCGTCACCGAAACTGTGTTTCCCACAGGCGTTCCGTAACCCCCGCTGGCGTCGAGGGGCATATTGCTCGCATCCCAGGTCACCTGGTAGGTCAGCTTGCTCAGGTCCATTGCCGTGGCGCTCGGCTGGATGGCCTTGGTGTAGACATCCGCGGCGGTGGCGGCGGGATTGCCCGTTTCTTCCGCGTATTGGCCCCCATGGACGCAGGCCCAACGAGCCCCTTCCCTGGCCAGTTCGGCCGTCTGCTGATAGCGGAATACCCCCAGGGCTCCCACGATCGTGGAAAAAATCAGGATAAAAACGATCGGGCAGCATATGGCAAATTCAACTGCCGTCGCGCCGCGGCGTGGATGGTGAATTCGATGGCGCATGAGAGGATCCTTTGTCGCGAATCGTTGACTAGCTCCCGCTGGTGTTTGGGGAACTCGCACAGACGTTCATCCGCACTTTACGCGTGAGGTTCACTTGGTTAGGGACGCCAGGAAAGCCGGTGATCGTTTGAAACGTATAAGCGGCTGTGACTTCCACGTAGGGGCGGCCGGCTGAGTCTGATCCGCTGACAGTGCTAATGGTTGGCGCGGGGCTGAGGTTGGTGGCGTCGGCCAGGGCGGCTGCTTGAGTGCTGGCGAAGGGGGACTCAGAGCTAACGGTCGGGTCGCTGGCATACATCGCGCCGGCCCGGGCACAGTTCGTCAGGGTCACCGAGAAGTAGAAAACCCGGGCGAAGTCCACGGCGATCACAAACAGGAGAATCAGCAAAGGGAGAAGGACTGCCAACTCCACCACTGCCGCCCCTCGCTTCTGGTTTCGGAGTCCGCGCGGCGATGATCCGTTTCGCGAAAGTCGTGGTAGGTATCTCATGACATCATTCCGACGATTCGCAATAAACCACCAAGAGCAGCTCCCAATGGGAACCGTAGGTCACAAAATCCGAATCGTCAAATTGCCGCGGAAGTCGGGCTGGATTCCGGCCGATGCACGGCCTCACGCACATTTGTGGCAGGAAGGGACTCGCTGACTACTGACCCTTCGGGGGCGATTTCACTTTGACATTCCAGTTTCGCGGCCACCATGTTGAGGTCACCGGCGAGTTTTGGCCAAAAGTCGCCGTCTCGAAATCGCACAGGGGGAATCTTTTCACCCTGACCGAGGGCGTGCAGGGAGGTTTGCAGCCGAAAGATCGGACCGACCCAGCGGTGGCTCAGCTTCAGGAGATCCAGCAGGATAATCGGGATCAGCACCACCCAGGCCAGCAGCGAAAGCTGCAAATACCACCATAATTTTGGCGCATTGGCGAAGAAGTCATCCGGAGGTGAGGTAATGAAGGCAAAAAAGAACACCATGAGCAACTGGGCCATCAGGCTCACCGCCAGGTACAGCACGGCGCGAAACAATAGGGCCAATTGAACGGGTCGGTCGATAAAAATACTTTGACGTTGTTTCGGATGTTTCATGTGCGGCTCCTGGGATGAGCTCGGCGGGCGCCGAGGTCTGGTTCATCGTTCCAGTGAAACCGTAGCTCACAATCGGGAAGAAGTGTTGGCGATTGACGCAGATCCACTTCCGCTTGTGCGGATTGAGTGGTTTGACATTGCACCCCTACGACGTATCTTATTCCCTGAAAAACTGCGACTCCTTCGCCGGCTGATATTTCACCGCCAGGTGCGGCGTTTCAATCTTCTTCTGCCCCTCAAAGAGTGACGTCATCCCGGCCGAGACGAGCCCGCTGGTAAGCAAGGTCCGTTCCACGGGATACGGCGCCTTGCCGGTTGTGAACATCTCTTCCGCCTTGGACATGAGGCCGGCGGAATAGACGACGTTGGGGTTCGGCGGGAGCTGGAACAACGTGGAGAGTGGCTCCTTCTCTCCTTTCAGTCGGGCGGCGAAGTTGAAGTCGTCCACCAGACCGTTCATCAGCAGCATGGTTGCTTTCAGACCGTCGGCGTATTCAAAGCGGTAGGCAATCGGCTCTTTGACCCACTCCTGCATCTGTTTCACCGTGGGATAGCGATGGCTGTAACTCTCAGCCTGCGCCAGAGTGTGACTGCGGGAGAGGCAGGCTTCGAACAACTTGGGATTCCAGCCGCCCGCTTTCCAGGAGCCGGTCTTCATCGCGTCCCACACAGGCGCGCCGCGGAGAGCATGCATGCTGACAACTCCCGTCTCGCCCCCCTTTCGCCGCTCCGCCATGCATTGCAGCGTTTCCAGGGCGTGGAAGTCGTAGATGTCCACATTCCCCATCGCCACGACGACAATCTCCTCCACCTCCGCCCCCAGCGGCATGTCGATGGCCGGCATCCGCCAGGTCACAGGCAACGAAGAGCCGGCGAGGAACGGAAAGCCGAGTTGCTTCGATTGCTCGACCATCTTCTTGGCCCACTCGAAGTTCCAGGAAAGATGCTTGTCGTTGAAAACCGGCGTGGTCCGGCCGTCCTTCTCAAAAACTTTGACGATCTCCTGAAACAGCTCATAGCGGGGATATTTCTTCTGACCGATTTCGCTAAGCGGATAGTTGCCATGCTCGCCGATGAGCAGCACCGCATCCACGGCCAGTTTGTCGCCGCCGTTCCTGAGAGCTTCGGCCACGGTGCCGTAGATCTTGAACCCAGATTCCGCTGCCCGCTTCGCGCTCAGGTCCCCTTCGGGCTTTTGATCGACATAAGCTGAAACAACATCAAACGGCGGGCGGTGCCACTTTCCCTTGAGCGGATAACCACCTAGGAATCGCTCGGCCATGTGCCAGGCATGAGAACGGTAATTCCAAAGGGTCGTTACCACCGCTATTTTCTTACGGCCTTCCTTCGCCGGCTCTTGGCCACGAGCGAAGGGAGAGAAAGCAAAGCCGGCGGCAGTCGCGGCACCGGCAACGAGAAAATCGCGGCGGTCGAGCATGAGGGAGTCTCCAGGCGGGATGGGAGGCAAGCAGACTGAAAGATAGTCTCTAGCCGCGCCGAAATACATCCGCCTTGGGAACAAATTCGACTCCGGCATCCAGCGGAAAAATCGGTCGGCGGCAGCGGGTGTGGCCGAGGCTTTGCAGGTTGGCGCTGGTGGATCCGGGAGCATCCACGTTAATCAGCCGACCGCACCAAGCGGCAAACATGTGCTGTTGGCAGTGGGGTGACTTGACCACCACGAGGTCAAACTTCTTTGGGTCTTGACCGTGAGCGTAGAACAGCGAGCGGTCGTACAAGCTGACGGACCGGCTGGTGACGACGAGCGTGATGTTGTCTGCTTCGAGGACCGCGGTATCCCCGGAGTACCATATTTCGCCGTAGGACTCGCTGCGGAATCGGCCATCGGAAAGCAATAGCACTTTTGCTTGAATGAGATGCGGAATGAACCGCTTCCGGTCGAGTTCACCGCCGACCGTTGTGGTGACCCCGCCACCGACTCCCGCGGCAAAGGCATCTTTCACTGCCGCTGAGTCCACAATCGGCAGCAGCGCCCGGCCGCGATAATCCTGGGCGACCAGCTCGCGGAGAATTGCGTTGCTGTCGCCCGACGCACCTGAACTCGTGGCATCGGCGGCATCCACCAGTACCGCAGTGCCTCGGGTATCTTTGGCCAGCGCCACGGCATCTCGCAGACTCGTCAGTGGCACTTGCATCTTCTCCCGATGTTTCCAGAAACCCGCCGCCATCTGTTCCGCTTCGCGCCGAGCCCGTGCTTCGTCGCCGTCCGTCACAACAAAGGCATTGGTCCGCAGATCCAGCACGTCGGTAAAAGGATTGCCAATGAACATGCCGGCGGACAGTCCACCAGGACTCGCCTCAATTGCCTGGGCGGCGCGAATCGATTCGCCAAACAGTCCCGTTGCCGTAATCAGTTCGTCGCCGCGAACCAGCGCCGGAATCTCCACCCGCGCCGTCACCGGTCTTACTTCCCCAGCCATGATCCGCAGCAGCAACCGGGCGGCTCGTTCGCCGGTCTCGAAGAAATCGACGTGCGGATAGGTGTGATACGCCACAATGGCGTCGGCATGAAGTAACATCCGATCGGTCAGAATGCCGTGCAAATCGAGCGACACCACCATCGGCACCCGCTCGCCGAGAATCTTACGGGCCTCTTGCAGCAAATATCCTTCCGGATCATCCTCCCCCTGCGCCCCCATTGCTCCATGCATGGAGAAGTAGACGCCATCCACTGGCGGCAATTGCCGCAGAGCTTCCAAAAACTCTTTCGCAATCCGGGCAAAGTCCTCAGCAGCCAATGTTCCGGCCGAGGTAATCGCCTTGGCACTGTAGGTGGGAATCAGTTCGAGGTTCGGCTGCCTGTCCAACACCGACAGCGCGCCGCCGACTTCGTTCCGCACTGTGCGGTGGTAGTCAATCAACTCCTGGCCGAACGAGATATTGAAATCGGCATAGCGGCTCAGCACCGGGTTGAAAGTGGAGACTTCCTGCTTGCATTCGGCGATGAGGATTTTGGGCATGTTCTCAGCTTTTGGTCCCCGCCAACTCCGCGATGGCCTCCCCTTCGCTGACAATCGGGACGGGGCGGCCGGCGAAATTGGGAATGGCGACGCGGCGGTAATCGATGCCGAGGTGGCGGTAGATGGTGGCCAGGAAATCGCCGGGACCGACTCGCCGTTCGATCGGGTCTTCGCCACGCGCGTCGGTCGCCCCAATGACTTGGCCGGTCCGAATGCCACCGCCGGCAAAGAGCATGCTATTGGCCCGCGGCCAATGGTCTCGTCCCGGCTGGATGACGCCGGCTTCGCCGCTGGCGACTCCGCCGCCGCTCGAAGCGACATACGAGATTCGCGGCGTGCGGCCGAACTCGCCGGTGACGATGACGAGAACCCGCTTGTCGAGACCGCGCTGGTAGACGTCTTCAATCAGGGCGGAGACGGATTGGTCAAACGTCGGCGAGCGGAATTTGTAAGCGTCGAAGACGTGCTGATTGACGGAGTGGTCGTCCCAGTTCTGCACGCGGCCGCACAGCGGGCCGTCGAACTCCGTCGTCACCACGTCCACCCCGGCCTCCACCAGCCGGCGGGCGAGCAAGCATTGCTGGCCCCACTGATGACGGCCGTAACGGTCCCGCAGCTTGTCATCTTCTTTGGACAGATCGAACGCCGCCCGGGCCGCGGGGCTGGTGAGCAGGTTGAGGGCCTGGGCTTCAAACGAATCAGCCGCTTGGATAATCCCAGACGCATCCACCTGCCGCCGTAACTGGTCGAGCGAACTCTTGAGCCTCATGCGCCGCGAAAGGCTGCTCTGCCGATCGCTGCCGGCACCAATGTTGGGAATCTCGAAGCTCGGGCTGTTCGGATCCCCCGTCACCTTAAACGGCTCATAGGCGGGACCGACATAGGTCGGCCCGGCAATGGTGAAGCTGTCGTAGTTGTCCACCGGATTGACCGCGACGTAGTTCGGGAGCGCCCGGTTGGGGTCTCGCCGCAGATAGCTGACGACCGACATCCAGTCCGGAAAGACCGGCTTGATCTTGTCCTGCGGATCGGGATCTCCCGCTAGAATTTGTAGCGAACCGGACGGATGCCCACCGCCGGTGTGGGCCACCGAACGGAGGAGCGCGTACTTGTCGGCGAGCTTGGAGAGCTTTGGTAGCAATTCACCAATGCGAATCCCCGGCACGTTGGTATCGATCGGCCCATACGGCCCGCGATAATCCGCCGGAGCATCCGGCTTGGGATCGAACGTCTCCAGATGACTGCCGCCCCCTCGCAGCCAGACCAAAATCACCGCTGTCTTTTCCGCGGGCTTCTCGGCAGCCGCCATCGCTCGAATACGCAACAGCTCCGCTAGGCTCAGGCTGGAAAAACCAACCAGACCAGTGCGGAGCAATTCGCGACGAGTAAGGAAAGACGTACGGTTGGACATGCAAAGATGGTAGGACGGAGTTCGTTGTCAGGCGGGGACCAGCCAAGCTGGCGCTATCGGTGGGATACGTTTCATTCTATCCGGGGACCACAAAAGCCGAAAGCGATAAATCCCCGGCAGTCACTCTGTCGCTCTCCCTTTCGGCATCGGCGGCGGCTGTTGCCAGGTCCAGCCAGATTGGTACTTCACGTTGAGATAGGGCGTGGCGACCACGCGGCCGCTCTCTTTGCGGCTGATGTGGATGGCGTCGAGGATGCCGCTGGTGAGCAGCGTCCGCTCGGCGGGCCAGGCGGGTTTGCCGGTGTGGATCATCTGCTCAGCTCCCTTGAGCAGATGGGTGAAGTGGGCGAAGGGGCGATCTTCTTGGAGCAGGAACAGAGTGGAGTCCGCCGTGCCATCGGCGTATTTCCAGGCTCCGGCGAAGTCGCCGTACCCGCCGTCCATCGTGAAGACACTGGCGCGAAGGCCGCTCACATATTCGAGTTGCATCAGACTTGGCTTCTTGATCTCTTCGCGAAACGTCTTGCCCGCCGGAACCGGATGGTTCTGGAAACGAGTCACGGCCGCATCGAGCAGCTTCAGGTCGAACTCCCCCCGCTCGCCGGCTTGCCAGACGGCGTCCCCTTCCAGGAAGCGGACCTGCTTGATGCCGGTCTCGCCCCCCTTCCGACATTCCGCCAGGCATTGCAGCCCCTCCAATGCGTGAAAGCCGTAGGCGTCGAGCGTGTGATAGGAGGTGACGACGATTTCCTTAAGGGGCTGGTCGCGCTTGATGTCGGTGGCGGGTTCCCGCCAGGCGGAGGGGAGCGACGAGCCGGCCATGAAAGGGATTTTCAGCCGCTGGGTCTGGCCGAAAATCCATTCGCAGTCCTTCCAGTTATCGGCCACGTGCTTGTCGCTGAAGACGGGAACCACACGTCCGCTCTTCTCGAAGACCTTGATCGTCTCCTCCCAGAATCGCCGCTTGGGAAACTGCGTCTGCCCCGTCGGGCTCATCGGGTACGTGCCGTGCTCGGCGACGATGATGACGCCGTCCACGGCCAGCTTGTCGGTCCCTTGGGTGAGAGCGCCAGCCACTGAGTCGTAAATCTTGAAGCCGTGCTTCTCCGCCAGGTTGCGGCTTTTGTCACCTGTCGAGAATTGATCGACGTACGCGGAAACGAGCTTGAGCTTTGGAAATTCTCCCTGACCATCGAGCGTGAACCCTTCCACTAAGCGCCCGGCGATGACATCGGCGTGGGTATTCGTCCGCCACTCGGTGGTGATGACAGCAACGGTGGGGATTTTGCCGGGCTCCGCGGCGAAAACGCACAGGGAAGCGGAAAGTAACCACGAAGACACGAAGACACGAAGGAAGGAAGAAGAAAGTGTTATTTTGGATCTTCGTGTCTTGGTGTCTTCGTGGTTCCAACTCATGGATTGCCCCTTCGTTTTGGCATTCATTTTCGGTTTCTCGTGCTTTTGCTTTGTCTCAGATTTGTGGTTGAGGTTGCGTCCGGTATGATTGTACGATGAATACACCGTGTTCGCCTGCAAGGAACGGATTTGATCCTTTTAGGAATAAATTAGGATTGTGATTATGAGTCCGCTCCCTTCCTCTTCCCGTCACTCCACCCTCAGCCGTCGCCGACTGTTGGAACTGGGCGGCGTGGCGATGACGGGAATGGGGCTGCCGCAACTTTTGCAGTCGAAGGCATCAGCCGCTCCCTACGGTCAAACCTCTGGCAAAGCTAAGTCCTGCATCTTTATTGTCCAATACGGCGGCGGGCCGCATCACGACACGTTCGATCCCAAGCCCGATGCTCCCCGTGAAATCCGCGGCTACTACCAGCCGATTCCGACGAACGTCCCCGGCATCCAGATCAGCGAGAAGCTGCCGAAGCTCGCGGCGATGGCGGATAAGTACTGCCTGGTCCGGAGCATGACGCACGGCAACGGCGGCCACTTCGACGGCATGCACACCTGCCTCGCCGGCACTTCGATCAATAGCACCACCGACGACACCCCCTACTTCGGCTCCATGCTCTCGCGGCTCCGGCCGTCGGTCAAAAACATTCCGTCCTACGTTTGGGTGCAGAACCTGGCCGGCGACGTCGGCCTCCGCTACGAAACCGGCGGCTCGCTCGGCTCCGTCTATTCGCCGCTCCGGGTTGGCAAGGATCTCGAAAACCCGTCGCAGAAGGATTTTCAGTTCAAAGGCTTTGACCCCGCCCCCGGCCTCACCACCGGGCGGCTTTACGAGCGTTCTCGCCTGCTCCAGCAAGTCGATCAGAGTAAATCGGCGACATCGTCCACGCTCCGCGATTTCCAGTCCAAGGCCCTGGAGCTCGTCACCGGCTCCGAAGCCCGCCAGGCCTTCGACCTTTCGAGGGAGCCCGACAAAATCCGCCAGCGGTACGGTTGGCATCCGCTGGGCCAAAACCTGCTGATGGCCCGCCGTCTGATTGAAGCCGGCGTGCGGATGGTCAACGTGACCGCCTGGTGCGGTTGCCCGGAGGGGGAAGCCTTCCGCAACGTGCAAACCTGGGACATGCACGCCGTCCTCTACTCCGGCAACGACAATATCTACGGCAACTCCGCCTACGGCCTCAACTTCGCCCTGCCGCGTGTGGACGAAGCGGTGAGCACACTGCTGTCCGATCTCTCCGAGCGAGGGCTGCTTGAAGAAACGCTCGTCATCATGGTCGGCGAGTTCGGCCGCACCCCGAAATTCGAGAACGTCGACAAAGGCCGCGGCCATTGGCCCAACGCCTACACCGCGTTATTGGCCGGCGGAGGCATCCGCGGTGGCTCCCTCTACGGCTCCTCCGACAAAGAAGGAGCCTTCGTCAAGGACAAACCGGTCTCCCCCGAAAACTTCGGAGCCACCATCTACCACGCCCTCGGCGCCCCCACCCGCATGCCCGACGACCTTGCCAAGCGAGTGAGCAAGGGTGAGCCGATCTTGGAGCTGTTCTAAAGTAGGCCGCTGCCACTACACAATCGCGGGACTCGAACCGATCGCACTTTGATCCAGAACGGTGATGCCAGCGGGAAAGCTGGGAGCTTCCTTCACCGGAACTGCCCGCCGATGTCCGAAGAATCCCCGGCTCTTGATGACTTCGGCGACTTCGGGGGGGACGTGGTTGCTCCAGGCGGGGTTGCCGGCTTTGATCTGCTCGATCACGTCGCGGGAGAAAATGGGGAGATAAGCGGGGTTGTAGTTGTCGAGCTGCTCAATGCAGCCTTTCTCGACCAGGTATGCGAACAGCTTACGCAGCTCGGGGGCGACTTGCAGGTTCTGGACCGTGGTGAGCTCGCCCGTTTTCCGATCGAGGAGCGGGTAGATGTAGAGCTTGAGGTCGTTCTTGAAGAGCCGGCCGAAGGATTCCAGGATGCCGCCGTCGAGCTGGCCGTAGTACTTTTCGTCAAACAGCTCGCAGAGGCTGGCGGCACCCATCGTGATGCCGATTTTCTTTTTCGTGTAGCGGGCCAGGTACGCCGCCAGCCGATAGTATTCGAAATAGTCGGAGATGAGGACCGTTTTGCCGCAGGCGGCGAGGACGTCGGCCCGTGCCAGAAAGTCGCGAAGGTCGATGGCACCATTGGGCCGCCCGCCGGCAGCCTGCAGGTTCCGCATAGTGATTTCCATTAAGGAGACTACCGGCTCTGCCGCCACTTCGGGTTCGCGGACGAACTTTTCGTGGGCACAGCGAAGCATGTCCACATTCACGTGCGTGACGGGGCGGAAACTGCCGCGCTCGACGAGAATCGGCTTCTTGTAGAGCACTTCGGAGGGTTGCAGCACTTCCCCTTTAGCCGAAAACATCGCCGCGCTGGAGAGGCCAAGTTGCACCAGACGCAGGCTCATCACCCGGTTATCGACGTGGCGGAAGGCGATTCCGGAAAACTCGATCATGTCGATTTCGATCCGCCGCGTCGTCAGGTTATCCAGCAGCGACTCGACGAGCTGATCAGGCTCGTGATTGAGGAAGAACGCTCCGTAGAGCAGGTTCACGCCGACGATTCCCAAGGCTTCCTGTTGCAGGGCGTTTTCCGTGTCGAGCATCCGGACGTGCAGGATGATCTGGCTGTCCTGGTCGCGAGGGTGGGCCTGGAACCGCACCCCCATCCAGCCGTGGCACTCGTTCGTCCCCTTGAAGTTGCGGGCCGAGACCGTGTCGGCGAACACGAAGAAAGTCGTCGAGTCTCCGCGGCTCTCGCGAAGGCGGCTGAGGTTCAGGGCGTGCTCGTGGTCGAGCATCGCCTCCAGCCGCGGGCGGCAGACGTAGCGGTCGCACTGGCCATAGATGGCGTCGCTGACCGCCATGTCATAGGCCGACATGCTCTTGGCAATCGTCCCCGCGGCCCCGCCGACGCGAAAGAACCAGCGCACCACCTCCTGCCCCGCGCCGATCTCGGCGAACGTGCCATAACGGCGCTCGTCGAGGTTGATGTCGAGAGCCTTGCGCTCAGTATTGGGACGGTCGTGGGGCATGGGGTGCTACTTGCGAGGAAGCGATTTCGCGGGACTCCAGCGCAATCCCTCTCGAACGTATCGACAGTGTCGTACTGGAAAACCAGCAAACCCTGCCGACTGCGTTGAGGTTGAGGATGTTGGTCCGCTACAGGCGTTACAGTCTTCAGCCGCGGCAGCGGCAGCGGCGAAACAAAGCATCACGCCCGCTTTCGAGCAGGCAGGCGCGATGGACGCACTTTGGCATCTGTGCCGAGATCACTCAGCTTGCCCCCAACGGCGAAGAGCCCGCGAAAGAGCAGATCGAGCGACACGTTGTCCTCGCCAACTTCCATTTTGGCTATGCGGGATTGGCTGGACTTGAGTTTCTCCGCGAGTTGCTGCTGCGTCAGACGCCGTTTAAGTCGCAGGCGGCGCACGGTGCGGCTCACGGAAAGTCGGAGGTCTAAGAGACGGCGTTCCTCCGCGGAAAGACCAAGAAAATCGTCCGCATCACCAATTCGGTAACCCGCAGCCTCAAGGGCCTTTCGCTTTGCCTTATCCATGTTTCTTCTCCTTGTCGGCCACCGCGGCTACCTCGTCGTAATGCCGCAACCGGCGCTGGCAATTCTCGATGACGCTCTTGGGGGTCTGTCGGGTCGTTTTCGCAAACACCTCGAGAATCAAGATCACAGACCTCTCTAGGCGATAAATAATTCGCCAGTTGTGCTGCTCGTCCCGCACTCGGAGTTCGTGGCAGCGAGCGCCGATGCTCGGCATTGGCCGGGAATGAGGCATTCCGAGTGACTGACCTTCCTGAAGCTGACGCAGCAACATTCCCGCTTCCACGCGGCTCGCCGCTGAAAATGGCGGCGTCTTGATCTCTCCCTCGAGCCGGACAAGCGGCTTTCGTGGGATTTCCGATTTCGCCATTGTCGCACCCAAGTATATGTCAAATATGACATGCTGTCAACCGAGAAACGACTCGAGAATACCGTCGAGTATAATCAGAAGTCCCTTTTTGAGTTCTGTTGGATTCACATGTCGTCACTCCCGTCCGATTCTGAAACACAGAGATTCCTCTCTGCCCAGCCACTGCGACAAATGCAGAGACTCGCAGAGTTACTCGGCTGGAACGGGCTTCGATTGGAATACGGTCGGACTCCGAATGACGAGCGATTCAATGAAGAAATACGCGGTCACCTTTTTGTCTGCTACATGACGACGGATGAGAAGTTCAACCTGCAAATCAACACTTATCCTCACGATCAGACTCGTCGGCATCAGGCCACGGTCAAGGCAGAACGCTATGGAATCATCCACACAGAATGGCAGCACTTCGAACTGCCCGATGACGAAGCAAGCCTAGTCCGGTTGGCGGAGACGCTCAAGCCGCTGCTAAAGCGAAGCAACTTCAAGGACCGAGCCTGGCGCAAGGAATTTGCCGCCCAGCATCCACATCTTGTTCATCCTAAGCGACATCGCTAGACAACTGCCGTTCAGAATTCCTTGCAGCATGCTGAAACAGATCCCTCTCCTTGCGGCTCAACCCTCCTTGGGGAATTTCCAAATCCCCAGCGCGTTTTTTCCTAGCATCAGTTCCCGATCCGCGGCGGAATAGAAGTCGCAGTACTTGTCGACGAATTCGAGTTCCTTATCCATCGGCAGTTCCCAGCGCGGGCGCGGATAGCCGGTCCCCCAGACGAGTTGCTTGCCGCCGAACTCCTCGTAGATGGCCTTATAGAACGGCCAGGTGTCTTCGTAGGGATACTTTTTGAGTTCCGACATCTCGTAGGGTTCGGAGTTACTGATCCAGACCTGCGGAAACTTCTTCAGGCGGAACATCTTGCGAAACTCAGGCCAGCAATCGGGCGACTTGAGATCGGGCTTACCAGCATGATCGACGATAATTCTCACGCCGGGGAAGCGCCCCGCCATTTCTTCGAGCATCAGCATTTGATGCGGGGCAATGTAGTAGTTGAACACGGCCCCGAGCTTCTCTGCTTCCCGCCAGAGCGGGTAATGCTCCCTGGAATTGAGCCACGTTGACTTGGGATGATAGATCGGGCTGAACCGCATCCCCTGAAAGCCGCGTTCGTTGATCCAGTAACGGAGATTGTCGACGATTTTTGGATCTTCCGGATTGAGCAGCCCGTGAGCGACATAGAGTTTCGGATATTTTTTCAGCGAGTGGGCGATATAGGAGTTGTCCCAGCCAAAATACCGCGGGTTGATCAGCACCGCATACTTGAGACCAAACTCCCCCATCTGCTCGGCTGCATTTTCAATCGGCGCGGCGATGTCAACCTTGAGATTTTTGCCGCTCTCTGGGTGATTGAAGGGGAACTTGGGGTCGAGCGTCCAAACCTCCAAGTGGGTGTCGATAATCAGCCGCTTTTTCGCGGATGCCGCGACGGCCCCTGCATTGGCGACTGCGGCTGTGGCGACAGCACCGAGCGCACCTGCGAGCAATTCTCGGCGATTGAGTATGATTTGAAGGTTCATTTTGAGTCGTCTGTTACGAGGAGATGATTCCAATGGATGGCCGGGGAGTTCCCGAACCTTTGGCAGATCGGCGATTCTCCCATGATATGATGGTTACGGCCAAAGTACATTTGCCATCAATCTTGCTCTCTCATTATTCTGCCCAACACTGTTCTGCCAGGCTGCTTTGTGCTGCAAGGAACAGAGAACTTGGTGGAACAATGGTGGACAGAATCGTGACTCCAAAATGAAAACCATTCTCGGCATCGGCGCTCATTACGACGACTGCGTGTTCGGCATTCCCGGCATCATGCTCAAGGCGGTGCGGAAGAATTATCGGGTGGTCATCCTGTCGCTCATCGGCGACTACAGCAATTGGAAGCCGGCGCAGGGGCGAGAGAAGGAGATTGTGGCGGGGACGACTGACATTTGCAAAGAGTATGGGGCCGAGATGCGGTTCCTCAAATTCGCCGGGACGAGTTTTGAAGTCACGGAGGCGAACAAGCTGGCGGTAGCTGAGGCGGTGGCCGCAATTGAGCCCGATATCGCGTTCACGCTCTGGCCGCATGACAGCCACTCCGATCATGAAGCGGCCTCGGCTCTCGCCAAGATCGCCCTGCGGCATGGGGACCGCCTGCTGCCGAAAGGGAGCCGCTTCAAGCACCCGCAGCAGATCTATCATTTTGACAACGGCCCGCGGCACACCATTGGCTTCGAGCCGAACACGTTTGTCGACGTCACCGAAGAATGGCCGCGGGCCGTCGAATGGCTCGGCCGGCTGATGGCCCTCGTTCGCAAAGAAAAATACGACCCGACGACGCTGGACGGCGCACAAAAAGCCAAGGAAACGCAGGCGCTCTATCGGGGCATGACCTGTGGGGTGAAACACTGCGAGGCGGTGCGTTCGGCGGATGCGTATGTGCGAGAAATCTTCTGACCTCCGCGGAATCGGGCGGCTAACTCCCTTCGAGGAAGTCAAACCGGATGGCCACGACCTCCAGGTCATAGGAACCTTTGGGAGCGGGGATGGTGGCGGTTTCGCCGATTTTCTTTCCCAGTAGCCCCTGCCCCAGCGGACTGGTGATGAGAATCCGGCCGCAGTTGTAATCTTCCTCGCCGGAGCCAACGAGTGTGTATTCTTCCTCGTCCCCGAGATCGACATCCTTCACCACAACCGTCGCGCCGAAGGAGACCTGGTCTTTGGGGAGCGTGGAGGGGTCGATGATGTTGGCCTTGGAGAGCTTGGATTTGATCAAGTTGATCCGAGCCTGAAGCAGACCCTGGGCTTCCCGCTGGGCGTGGTACTCGGCGTTCTCCTTGAGATCCCCTTCGGCCCGGGCGGCACTGATTTTCTCGGCGATGGCGGGCATTTCCGTCCCCTCCATCCGCTCCAAATCGGCTTTCAGCTTGTTAAAGCCGGACCGGGTCATCGGTACGTAGTCGTCCATGTTCGCAAACTCCAAGCGGACAAAAAAATGCGACCTCCAAGGGAGGCCGCATGGGGTTACCGGTTTTTCAAGACTCTATTGTGAGTCAATTCGAGGGGGATGTAAAGTCGAGAGAGGCCGGTTTATATCGGCTAAGTGCTTCCGCCCTGATGCACCTTTCGCAAATAAGCCGCCGCCCTTTTTGCGCCCTCTTGTTCGGCTAGCCACAAAGTGGTCCGCCCGACCGCCCACGGCAGCCCGCAGGGGCGGTTGACATCGGCTCCGGCGGCGATAAGCAGTTTGATCGCTTCGACGTTGTTCTTTCGGGCGGCGAGCATCAGGGGGGTCTGCTCCGTTCCTGGTGGACCTTCGACTTCCGCCCCGTGTTCCAGCAGCGCCTGCACGACTTCCGGGCGGGAGTCGGAGGCGGCAAATCCGAGTGCGGTCATCTGATCTTCGGCTCGGACATAGTTCACATCAGCGCCTGCCTTGATCAGCTTGATCGCGATTCTCATGCCCGCCACGCCTCCCCAGGAGCAAGCGCACATCAGCGGGGTCAAATCATCTTCGTCAACGACGTTCAGGTTCGCGCCTAGGCGGATCAGGCGATCAATTTCCTTCAGCGATTCAGCCAACTCCTTCTTGGATTCAGCCCGAACGGCAGCGTGCAACGCCGTCTCGCCGGTCAGAGGGTGAACTTCATCGATGCCGAGGGAGTCCGACAGGCGGTCCAGTTCCTCCGCGGATAGCTCGCGCACCATCTTCAGCTTGTCCAGTAATTTCTGCGAAGGACGCCACTTCGACATGTAACTCACCCTCCGGAATCGGGATTCTCACTCAGCGATCGCGTGCGTCAATTCGATCGGCTTCGTGCTCCCGCTGGCAGTGACGCTGAGCGGGACCGTGAAAACTACCGAGCCTGCCTTGCAAACACCGGCTTCGCCGTGGCGGCAGTAAAGATAGTTGAGGGAGACAGCGACCGCGTCGGATCCGGTACCTTTCACCGGGATGATGACATCGAATTCGGCCAGGGGAGACGCCAGAGGACGCCTGCCGAAGACTGCGCGATCCAGGGGACCGCTGGCTTGTGGCGAGTCGAGCCAGTATTCCATGGGGCCTTCGGCGTTGATTTCCATGCCGGCAGGTAGTTTCAAGGTGACATGTAGCGTGATGCCGCCGGCAGCCGCTTTGATGCTTGTCAGCTTCAACTTCTCCTGGTCCGCACGGCTGAAGTCCGGCTTGGCGATGACCTTTGGCAGGTTCGGGGGCGTGAGACCAACAATCGACAACGTGCCGACTTTGCCAGAGGCCAGATCGATGGTGCGGATGGAGTGGTTATTCGTATCGGCGACATACAGCCGCCCCTTGGCGTGGCTGATTCCAGCCGGCTCATCAAACGAACCGGCGGCATCGTCGTTCCCCGGCCGATTGTGGGCGATGCCGGCGAGCGTCTTGACCTCTCCCGTGCGGGGATCGACCTCGCGAATTTTGTTGTTATAGGTATCCGCAACGAACAGTGCACCCTCCACAAACGTGATGCCGATGCAGTGCTGGAGCCTGGCCACATTCCGCGGGCCATCCAGGTCGCCAAAATCGAACAGCCGTTGCTCCGCTCGATTGGCGGTTCCAATCACGGTGGCGACTTCCCGCGAGGCGTCCAAGGGAACCGCCCGGATGGAGCTTCCTTCGCTGTCCGCCACGTACAGCCACTCCCCATCCGAGGCCAGGCCGCTGGGCTGGGCGAAAGACGAACTGGGCTGGGTAGGCGTTTTCGGCAGCAGCCGGCCGTCGACGATGTCTTCCCGGCCGTTGCCGGCATAGGGGCCAATGTCGGATTCAGAAAGCGGCATTTTCCAGATTTGGTGCGACCCCGCCATGGCGATATACAGGTCATTTTTATGCACATACAAATCCCACGGACTGGAGAGCGAGGTTCCTTTGATGGGGAGGCCTCGTCTGGTCCGCATTTGCAGGGGATCCGCCTGTTTGCCGGTGCCGGCAATTGTCTTTACCGTCTGGGCCTTGAGGTCCACCTTGCGAATCAGGTGATTCTCCGTATCCGCGACGTAGAGCATCTCATGATGCAGTGTGCAGCCTTGCGGATGATCGAACGTGGCCTTTGAGAAATCGCCATCCTGGCGGCCGATCGCCCCGCTGCCGATCACGTAAAGCAGCTTGCCGGCGAGCGTCGTCACCACAATCCGGTTGTGGTTACTGTCGCTGATGAACAGGCGGTTGCCCGGCTCATCGGCGAGCACTTTTCCGGGGAACAGCAAGGGCGTGTCGGCGGCCTTGATCAGGTCCAGAGAAAACGGCTGTTCATTCAGGAGGTTCCGCTCGCGATAATACGGAATGCCCCGCTCGAGCGCCTTGGCCACGTCGTCGGCTTTGAATTCGCCCGTGGACCTGGACACCACTTTGCCCTCGGGGTCCACCAGCAGCAGAGTGGGCCACATTTTGACACCGTAAAAATTCCACAGCTCATGCTGGAAGTCATTCACCACCAGGTGTTCGACTTCGTAGCGCAACATGGCCTGGATGATGTTCTCGCGATCCTTCTCGGTTTCAAACTTGGCGGAGTGGACACCGATAACCACGAGCTCGTTGGGGAACCGCTTCTCCAGCTTCTTGAGCTCCGGCAGAATGTGCATGCAGTTGATGCAGCAGTAGGTCCAAAAATCGAAGAGGACAAACTTTCCCTTCAAGTCGGCTTTGGAGATGGACTTTTTGGTGTTGAACCATTCCATTCCCTTGGGAAGCTCGGGGAGGTCCACGCGGTTGCGAAAGGGGTTGCTTGTCGTGGCGGGCCTTTTCGGCATCGCCGTATTTCCCTGGCCATTGGCCGTGGTCACGCCGCAGATGGCGAACAAGGACAAAGCCGCAATTTGAACGCTCAGGGTCATCGTCCGCAGATTTCGCGGATGACGCAGATTGCTTTTCAAATCAAGATTCGATTGAGATTTCATCTGCGTAAATCCGCGAAATCTGCGGACCCATTCCCCCATCCCCAATCATATCGCGATTGGTATCGAAATGCAGCCGGGATTTGCCTGAGGAATATCGGTCGGCGCATCAAAAAGGCGTCCCCGCAAAGGGACGCCTGAATGTTTCGCAAGCCAAGTCGGGCAGAAATTATTGCTGGCTGCGGGAGGGTTCCTTCACCGGCGACTTGCTTTTGTTCTCTTCGGCCCGGCGAACGGCTTCACCGGCAATCTTGTGCGCGATGACAAGCTGCTCCTGAGTGAAGTAAGGCTCCTTGGTGCCGTTGAGGTGCTTGACGCCGACTTTATTCGCCAGCTCTTCCCAGGTCAAACCGTTGGCCAGGTGCCAGGCGGCTGCTTGCGCGGAGTGCTGATCGATTTCGCCGCGAGCGAGCATCTTGACCATCTCGATGACGTTGGGATCCTTGTTAAAGGACGCAATCGGAATGATTTCATAAGCCACGCGGGGGCTGGGATCCTTCTTGCCATGTTCGAGGCAGACATTGATAACTTTCAGCTTGCCGGCCTTTTCGGGAGCCACGTTGAATAGGCCACCACCACCGCCACCCATACCACCCATGCCGCCGCCCATGCCACCCATGCCGCCACCCATCCCGCCACCCATGCCGCCGCCACCACCTTGATTACCACCACCCATTCCGCCACCACCCATTCCACCACCACCCATGCCACCGCCGCCGCCACGTCGGCCACCGCCGCCGCCAGCGCCACCGAATTGCGCCGCTACGGGAACAGTTGCGAACGCATCAGGAAGCTTGATTGTCAGCGGCTTCTTGGTGTTGTTCTTGATCGAGACGGTCCCCGCGGTGGAGTCCTTCATGATCAATTTGACTTCAATGTCTCCGGCTTTCATCGCCGTGAAAAACTCCACGGTCTCAGCGGGAGGTTGCTTCTCCACGGCCTCCGGCTTTGCAGCGGAGAGGGAGAGCGGAACCGCGGTCAAAACCGCAGCCGCCAGAACCAAAACCCAGTGATGCGCGAACATAACTTTCATGTGCAAACCTCCAGCGTGCTCTTCAATGTCCCCTTCGTTGCCGCAGCTAGCGTGGGGCGCAACAGCGCCGTGCTTTGCCGAGACAGTGACCGCGACTTCTTCCTGCCTCTTGTTTGACCAAGGGAAGAAATCAGCTAGTAGGATAATCGACCCGAGCGGAAAATCCAAGCAGATTCTTGGGGAAATAAGGCCGCGACTCGGGGCTGGGGGCTCGAGACTCGGGGAAGAACGGGGAATCTCGACCGAACCGGATCCAAATACATCTTGGCGCAATTCATTACCAAGCAAGCAGTTATGGCGATGTGCATGGCTTTCCCAAACCCCGAATCCGCACTTCCTCGCCTACTTCAACTCCAGCCCAATCAAATATTCATCCAGCCCTTTGCGGAGTTTCTGCTCTTCTTCTAGTGAAGCGGTGACCTGGCCCCGCAGACCATCGACCTGATCCTCCTGGGCGGTGAATTTGGTTACGTAACGGCGGAAGAGGTCGGACTCTTTCGGAAGTTGGGCCATGTTGTCGCGGATCCGTTTCTGCTCGACATCAATGACGCCAATCTGCCGCTCCAGTTCTTGACGCTTCACGACAACCGCGTTAATGGTCTGCTTGCGTTTAATGACTTCGCCCAGAGCCTTCTTCACGGCCTCGCTGACGGCGGGAGCATTGATGTACTGAATGATCGTGTTGTCGTCGATATTCGTGATTACCAGCCGCTGCGTGATCACCTGCTCTTCCTTGATGTCGAGTGTCGCCGGCTTGCCCGGTTCGGCGTTCACGAGAAAGCGGTACATGTTGCGGGTCTTCTCATTCGGGTCTTTGGGAGCAATCAGCGTCCACTGAGTTTCCAGGGGATGTTCAATCAAAACTTTCTTGGCCTTCTTGCCAGAGTTCTTAATCGTGAACGACCGGCTGCGTGCGTATTTGTAGCTCGTCTGCATCGTTCCCTTGATCAACTCCAAGCTGGTCAGGATCTGCGGCTCATTTTTATTAGCCGGGGCGACTTCGGTATCGAGATCCATGGCGTAACTGATGAGCCGCTCGGTGCCGGGTTGCAAGTCCTGAATCTGGGCATCGCCGGCATAAGCGCCGTCATCAAAAACGGTCATGGGCCCCTGCATCAAATGCAGGTCGGTAGAGTTCTTGAGGCGTAGGCCGTTGAGCGGGTGTTTGGCGTGGGTTCCTTCGTTGTAGATGGAAACTTTGTCCCCGCTGACCGACTCGTTCACGATGGGAAGCATGGCGGACTTGCTCCGCTCCAGCTTCACCGGCGAGGCGATTTGATAGCGGAACATCTCGCCCACATCGCCAGCCTGAGCCAGCGACTGGCCTCCTTGTTGCAAGTTCATGCGACTGGAATCTTCCTTGGCGTCCTTGAGAAAACCGCCGCCACCTCGGCCTCCAAAGCCGCCTCCCGCCAATCCAGGTGCGGGTGGTGCCGCGGGCGCTGCGCCCAAGCGGCGGAGCCCGTTGGCATCGGCTTGTTCGCTCTTGGCCTTTTCCAGCACTTCGCGGACTGCCCGGAATTCGCCGTCACGGGCCGCCAGATCCTGGTCATAGGTCCGCGGGCGGAGCGAAGCATAAAGCTCCGGCTTTACTTCGGGTCGCGCCAGGTAGAGCGGCTCATAGAGGTCCATCACGAAAGAAATCGGCCGGCCGCTGACGAGCGTCAGGCTGACGTCGTTCCAGTCGGATTCAGTCGTGTTCTCGACAATCGCCCAGCCTTGCAAAAACGGCGGCTTCTCATCATCGAGCACGAGGCGATAGCTGGTCTTCCAAATGGGTGCTTCCTGAATATAGCCAACTTTCACGTCCCGTTTTCCCGCGCCGAGGAAGCTGAGGGAAACCGCTTTTTTATCTTGCGATTTGCCCGTGGCTAGAACCATCAAGGCCTTCCGCAACTCCTCATCTAGCTTGGGATTGGCGAGCTTGATCCGGCCGACGTTGTCGAGCGAAACACTTCGCAGCCCTTCTTCGGTGAGCAGGTTCAGATACGAAACTTCCAGCACCTGGTCCTTCCCCTGCGGAATGCGCCGCGTCTCCACTCCCAGAATGGTGCCGACGATTTTGGTGGGGGCATCCATTTCAATTTGCTCGCCGCGAATTTGGCGAAGCAGGTCGGCCAGCGTGGGATTGGTCGTCAGGTCGATCGAGAATGTTGCCAGCGTGCGGGTGATTGGGTCCTTGCTGCCGTAAGAGACGGTGGAAATCTTGCCGCCACTGTTGTCCTGCAGAACCATGCTCTTGAGCAGGTCGTTGATGTCCTTGACGTTGAATTTGAGATCGACTTGGGCATCCCCTTCGACCTGGCCGGAATGTTCAAAGAACGCGACCCCCGAGCTGAACATCACGACCCGCTTGACGGGGATATCGGTCGATTTTTCCTTCTCCTGACCTATTGCCAAGGGCCCGAATCCGGCTGTTGCCACGACTAGGCCGACAGTCAAAACCTTTGCGGACAGGATGCGAGACGACATGGTGAAACCCTCAAAGCGGCAAAAGCGTGGCAATAGCCCAGAAACGACCAGCTATTCCCCCTACCAATCTAGCACCGGGGAAGAGGCAGGGAATAGACGACGCAGACCCTACCATCGTTTTTGACGGAATGGGCTAGGACGCAGCAGTGGACTCCAAGATTTAGACCGCGGAGCCAACGACTTCCAGGCAATTGTCGATGATTTCGACCCCTTCCACGCGGCGGATCAGCTCCTGGGCCATCTGCTTTTGATACCAGGTGCCGACCCGGCCCCGGAGAATGATGCGGCCGCCGTCGGTTTCGAAACGGAGGGTGCGGCCCGTGAGATAGGGGTTGGTGACCAGGGCATTATCGACCCGGTCAGAAAGCGAAGGGGAAAAGGTGCTCATGGATGCCTCAACGTGTCACACAGGGGCGCGACGGCGCTATTGTCTTTGAACCTATTCGAGCCGCGCTTCAAGCTGGGTAAAGTTTTCCGGCTGCGGCTTCAAGAAAAATCGTACCACTGCCGGTGACTCTGACGGCTGTACGGATCGTGCTGCCATTTGAAGGTTGACCAGCATTTGCTTACGACCTTTCCCATGAACGAAAATGCTCTCTCTGCCGATAATGAGGTCTCTAGCCTCAGCACCCCCCGATTTCAATTGCGAACCATGTTTGACGGAAACGTATACTACTGCTGGTTTTGTGATGCCCACCGCCGCGGCATTCCCGGGGTCAGCGGAACGAAAATCTGCCCGCGCTGCAACAAAGATTTGAGCGAAAGCTCCCGGTTAACTCGCCACTCCACCCCCTCCGCAGGTGAGTCCGAGCGGCGGCCTATCTATGCCATGAGCATTGGCCACCCGGCTGCCAACAGTTCGCCGTCCTGGACTGGAAGCGTGGCAGCAGCGTCGTAGAAGTCTGGCAAAATGTGCCGATTGTAGCGATTTTCTCGATTTGGCGGAGTTTGACGTCCGATAATCCGCAAGGCATGTCGTCCCCTGATGACAGCACTAAGTCGGACTGGTCGCCACTTCAAAGGACTTCGCGATGATTTCCCGGTGGGTACTCTTGGTGGGCGCTTCCGCGCTTCTGGCCGGCGGCTGCTGTTGCCCGGATATGTGCGGCAGCGGCTGTGGACCGGGCGGAGGAAAGGGTTCGCTCTTCTGCCGGCCTTATGAACAGCGGATGGCGGACAGCAATGTCTATGAATGTGGAACCTGCTGCCCGACCGTGGGCTGTGGCGGCGGCATCAAGGGCTGGCTCTACAACCAGGCCACCGGCTGCAAAGGTTGCGGCGACATTTATTGGGGTGAGTGGATTAGCGATCCCCCAGACTGCTGCGATCCGTGTGACCAGTGCGGCGGCTTCACCGGCAGCGGCGGCGATTGCTGCAAGCCCAGGTGCCTGGAACGTATCGCGCGACTCTTCCATGGCTATCGTCAATGCCCTGGCGAATGCGGCGACAGTTGCGGACTTCCGCTTCTTGGTTGCCGGCTCTGCGGCGGGGCGGGGTGCGACTCTTGCTGCGGCGACGAAGTCTTTGTAGACGGCCATGAGGGACATGTGATTCACGGCAATGCAGCCCCGCGCCGCGTGCTCGACCAAAACTGGGATCCGGCACCCACTCCCAAGCCAACCCCCGGCAAGCCAATTCACAAGGCCGACACGCCCCACAGCACCAAGGTCGGTTCGGGACGAATGCCCGGCGGAAACAGCGCCGTGCGGCAAGCAAGCTATGAGCCGTGGCGGTAGGGAAGATGGAGAGACGGAGAGACGGGAATCGCCCTTCGTCAAGAGTTGGCAAATCGACAAATGTCGCGCCGAGACCGAACCATTCCAGGTCGATGACAGAATGCGGTCGTGTCAGGGGAGATCAGTGCCCGATCGGCCTGGTTCAGCGTCATCACTTGCCGCATCGTGCTTCACCAGCTTGTCGTCCTGGACTTCGATCACATGGCGAACGCTCGGCTGGAAAATCTCCCGCAGATCGAGCATTGCCGGGGCGGCACTTCCTTGCGGTTTCGTCCGCAGGTAATACATGTAGCCGCGATCTTCCAGGTACAGGCAGAGAAGATGCAGCCCGTAGATTCCGGCCACTGCGAGCACCACTACCCCAGTCCAAAAGAACCACGCGAACATTCCATTCCTCCTGGCAAAGCCCGCTGACTGTTCGTCGCCGGCTACCGATTATTCGCCGAATTGTTCGCCGTGCTGGGGGCGCGGTAAATCTGTGGCTGCGGCTGCCAGTTGGGGATTTCGTCCCACGGCCAGAGCGGCCTGGGAATGCTCGTGTACTCGTAGTTCCAAAAGTCGCTTGGCGCACAGCCGGGGGCCCGAATGCTGAAAATCTGCGCCGCCCGCGCCGCATAGGCCGCCCGAAACCCGCAGGGACTTTTGGCGATGAGGACCGACGCCTCAAACGGGTCATAGCCCGACGCTTGAAAGAGCTCGGGAGCAAAGTGCGGCCCGCTGCGCGACGTGACCACCACGACGACGTTTTTCTGCCGCAGTACCGCGCAGCGGCCCATGTTAATCGGGAGATTCTTGCCAATGTGCCCAGACAGCGTGAACTGGGCGTCGAAGAGACGCTCGACTTTTGCGGAGAAGTCAATCCGCGTCCCAAAACGATTGTCCCGCACACCACCCAGGGAAAAAACATCTTCCGCGCCCGCTCCGAGTGCTTCCACCTTCTGAACCACCTCGGGCGAGACGACGGTGAGCAGCACCGGCCTTGGCCAATCGTGCTTGACCAGCTCGCGGAGAATCCAGACGCTGTCACCTGGTGCTCCGCTGGTCGTGGCATCGGCGGCATCGCTGAGCACGGTCAGTCCGTCAGGATGCGCGAGCGCCTTTTGCACTCCTTCCTCGGCGGTGAATAGCTCCGGCAGATATTCTTTCCTACGCGCCCAGAGTTCACTGGCAAGCTCTTTGCACAGCGACTCCGCGAGCGCCGGATTGTCGTTTGTTGTGATCATCACCGACGAACCGAATTCCGGAATGTCGAGCCAGGGCTGCACGGTGGCCAGTCCGGCGGAGAGAACTTCTGGGCGAGCTTCCCAGGCTTGCACCTTTCGCTTGAACTCGGCGCTCATGCCAGTCGCCAACTCAGAATTGGCCTTCTCCGCAGGGAATGACGCCGGCACTTTGACGAACGCCGTTGTTGGCTTAGCGCCATCCACAAGAATTCGCCGCAGCACCGCCGCTCCGCGAATGCCCGTCTCGTAGATGTCCACATGCGGGATGGAGTGATAGAGAACCATGGCATCTGCCGCGGCGACCATGCGGGGGGTGATATTGGCGTGCAAATCGAGCGTGCTGACGAGCGGAATTTTTGGACCAATGACTTGCCGAACCGCTTCCAGGATTTCACCCTCGACATCGGGGTGCAGGTCGGCTGCCATCGAGCCATGAAGAGCAAGCAGCACGGCATCCACCGGCAACACTTTCTTCAGTCCGGACAACACTTCTTCCTTGATCCATTCAAATGTCTCCGCCGTTGCCGTTCCCGCGGGCCACGCCGGCAGCCGGCAGAGGCCGACCAGTTCCGGATTTTCCGGCCACTTCCGCAGCGACTGGAGGAAGCCACCCAGCTCATTGGTGGTGGCCATCTGCCGCAGCATTTCGTCGCCGCGGGAGACTCCAAATGCCTCGAAATCCAGCCGCGTGGTGCGGATGGGATTGAAGGTGTTCGTTTCCTGCCAGATTTGTCCGAGTGCGATTCGCATGGCCATAGCTTAGCCCCCGCGTCCACGCGGGGAAGAGTAGTACTTGTATGCGGCGTCTCAGCGAACGATATGTCCCAATCACCGCCAACTGGACTATAAAGGAAATATGAGCACCTCTGCCTCCTTCCCCACGACCCGGCTCCGCCGCCTCCGTTATAACCCCGCTGTCCGCGAGCTGGTCCGCGAGACGCGGCTTTCGACGAAGAGTCTCGTTTTGCCCCTCTTTGCCCGAGCGGGAAAGAACGTCCGCCAGCCGATTGGCTCGATGCCGCCGCACTGCCAGCTTTCGGTGGACTTGATTGGGGAAGAAGCAAAAGAAGCCCAGAAGCTGGGCCTTGGCGGCGTGATTCTGTTTGGCATTCCGGCGGAGAAAGACCCGCTCGGCAAGGATTCGTATTGCGAGAGCGGCATCGTGCAGCAAGCGGTGAAGGCGGCCAAAGATGCCGCGCCGGACCTGCTGGTGATCACCGATGTCTGTTTCTGCGAGTACACCAGCCACGGGCATTGTGGCGTGGTGGATGACCACACCGGACGGCCGGATGTGAATAACGACGCCACTTTGGAACTGCTCGGCAAGCAGGCTCTCAGCCACGCCCAGGCCGGCGCGGACATGGTGGCCCCCAGCGGCATGATGGACGGAATGGTCGGGGCGATTCGCAATTCCCTCGATGGCCGGGGCTTTGAGCATTTGCCGATCATGAGTTATGCCGCGAAGTATTCGAGCGCCTTCTACGGTCCCTTCCGCGAAGCAGCGGAGAGCACGCCGCAATTCGGAGACCGCCGGGCCTATCAAATGGACCCAGCCGCCGGCGCGGATCAGGCTCTGCGCGAAGTGGAGCTCGACCTGGCGGAAGGGGCCGACATCATCATGGTCAAACCGGCCCTCGCGTACCTCGACATCATCCGCCGCGTGAACGAGCGATTCCCCGGCGTGCCGATTGCCGCCTACAACGTCTCCGGCGAGTACAGCATGGTTAAAGCAGCGGCGGAGAAGGGATGGATCGATGAACGGGCGATTGCCTTGGAGACGCTGACGGCGATTCAGCGTGCCGGTGCCGGCATCATTCTCACCTACTGGGCCAAACAGGTGGCCGCCTGGATTCATCCATGACCACCGGGCAGACTACGAACCTGGGCATCTCTGCGATTGCGACCTATCAGCCGCCGTGGGTTCTCGGCAACGACTGGTTCGAGGGGACGATTCCTCGCAAGTTCGTCCATCAGACGGGGATTCAGTCCAGGACGATTTCAGAAGAAGATGAAGTGGCGATGGCGGTTCGCGTGACGGAAATCCTGCAGCGGGAAACCGGCTGCGATTGGCAAAACTGTGCCGGCCTGGTCTTCGCATCGCCGTCGTTTATTCCGCGGAGCGTCGCGGAACAATTCCTCGATGCCGAGCACGCGGGAGGGGAGCGGCTGAAGCGGGCGGCCCGGCGATTCGCCCAGAAGATCCAGTTGCCGGAATGTCCGCGGTACGCCATCAACTGGTTTTGCAGCGGCTTTGCGAAAGCCATGTCCATCGCCCAGAGGCGACTGGCGAGCATCGAAACCCATCAATTCATCCTCATCATCAATTCCAACCGCATCAGCCGCATCACGGATTTTGCTTGTACACAAACAGGGGCCCTGTTCGGCGATATGGCCACGGCCACGCTGCTGGCGCGGCAGGACAGCCCGCAGTATCCGGTGCACTTCAACTTGCTCTATGCCAAAGCCGAGAAGCAGCCGGCCGATGGCGCGTTCTTCAACTTTCATTTGCGGGAAAGTGTCCTCGTTCCGCAAAAGGGTGGCGGCAAGGAATACGCCCCGCAGAGGCTGGTCTTTTCCTTGAACGGCATGGGAGTCGCCGACGCCGCCCCGCGAGCCATGTCGGCGGCAATCGCCAAGGCCCTTGCGGCGACGCACATTTCCCCAGCCGACATCCGCTTCGTCGTCCCCCACCAGGCCGGCACCGGCATCATTCGTCTCGCGGCGATGAAAATTGAGACCCTTGGCATCACGGGGGAGATCATCAACGGGCTGACTAGCTCGGCCGGGAACGTCAGCTCGTGTTCGATTCCCTTTGCGCTCAAGCAACACTGGAATCGCCTGGACGGCACCATCGCCTGCCCCACCGCCGCCGTCGGCCGCCCTGGCCTGCTGGAAATGTCCCAGGGATGCATGCTGCTGCAAGGTACGCCGCTGCACGCCAAGCTGGCGAGCGCGGCCTGACACTTGGTTCATTTTTCCTCAGCTGGATGTTATGCTGGGGGAACTTCCCCGCCCATGCGTTCCTTCCCTGGAACTCCCGCCATGCTGCGATTCTGCCGCGTTACTTCACTTTCCCTGGTTTTGGGCCTGCTGTTTGCATCCGCGGCAATCTCCCAGGAAACGAAGCCCCCGGAACCCGCGAAGCCTGCGGCACCAACTCCCGCTGCCACGGCAACTGCCGCAACACCGGCGACGGCGACTCCGGCCACTCCCGCGCCCGCCGCCAGTCCCCTCCCAGGCCACTCGTTCCACGCCGAAGTTTTCAACGAAGGGCCGCGACAGAAGGCGTACTTGATGCAGGGGATGCCCAAAATTGTTTTTCCGGTGACCACGAAAGTTCCCGAGGCCCAGCAGTTCATCTGCCAGGGTATCGGCCAGGTGCACGGCTTTTGGTACTACGAGGCGGAGCGATCCTTTCGCCAGGCCGCCGCGCTCGACAAAGAATGCGGCATCGCCTACTGGGGAATGGCGATGGCCAACATCGACAACCAGGACCGGGCCAAAAAGTTCATGGCCGAATGCGTCAAGCACAAAGCCGGGCTCAGCGAACGCGAGCTGATGTACATCGACGCCCTCGATGCCTACCTCAAGGCGGATGGGAACAAGAAGAAAGAGCGGAACGAAGCCTACACGCGGGCCCTTGAAAAGATTCTCTACAAGTTCCCGGACGATATCGAGGCCCGGGCCTTCCTCGCCCTGCAGCTCTGGAAGAACCGCGACGCGGGCATCCCCATCAGCAGCCACATCGCCATCGACGCGGTGCTCGACCAGGTCTTTCGCCTCGACCCGATGCATCCCGCCCATCACTATCGCATCCACCTGTGGGATTATGAGCGTGCCGAGAACGCGGTGGATTCGTCCGGCAAATGCGGGCAGACCAGCCCAGGCATCGCCCACATGTGGCACATGCCGGGGCACATTTTTTCCAAGCTGCGGCGGTTCGACGACGCCTGTTTCCAGCAGGAGGCTTCGGCTCGCGTCGACTACGCCCACATGATGCGTGACCGGGTGCTGCCGGACCAGATTCACAACTTCGCCCACAACAACGAGTGGTTCATCCGCAACATGATTAGCTGCGGACGGATGAAGGACGCCGCCGACCTCGCCAAAAACATGTGCGACCTGCCGCGGCATCCCAAGTACAACACGCTCGGCCGGGGCGGCAGTGCCAATCTCGGACGGCAGCGACTGTTTGACGTGCTGACGGCGTTTGAGCTGTGGGATGAGGTCATCACCCTGAGCAACACGACGTACCTGGAACCGACCGATACCGAGAATGAGCAGACCAAGCGGTTGCGGCATCTTGGGATGGCCCATTATCGCCGCGGCGAGGTCGCCCAGGGAAACGCCCAGCTTGCCGACTTACAAAAGAGGCAGGCAGACGAGAAAGCAATTCAGGAAAGGGCCATCAACGAAGCCGCTGCCAAAGCCACAACGGAGAAGAAGCCCGAGGCCGACATCACCAAGGCCAAGGACGAAGCCAAAAAGAAGAACGAAGGGAAAATCAATGAGCTGCAAAAAGGGATCGATGAGCTCACCGGGCATCAACTTGTGGCATCCGGAAAATTCAAGGAAGGGCTCGAGCTCCTCCGCAAAGCCGGCGGGGTTGATCAGCGTTATCTGGCCATCGTGCAATTTCAGGCCGGCGAGGTCGATCCGGCGATAACTGCCGCCCGCAACCATGTGAATGGCAACAAAAACGAAGTCCTCCCCCTCGCGACGCTGATCGACATCCTCTGGCGAGCGGGCAAGAAGGACGATGCCAAAACTGCCTTCAATGAACTGCGAGAAATCTCCGGTACCATCGAGCCCACGGCGCTCACGTCCTCACCCGCGCTAGCCCGCTTGGCGCCGATCGCCAAGGAGCTGCAATTTCCCGACGACTGGCGGGTGGTCAAGCCGCCGAAGTCCGACGTCGGCAATCGTCCCAGTCTTGATACGCTCGGCCCATTCCGCTGGCAGCCCACCCCCGCCTCGGCCTGGACGCTCAAGGACAATAGCGGCGCCGACCATACCCTGGCCGAGTTTCAAGGCAAGCCAGTCGTCGTCATATTCTTCCTCGGCCATGGCTGCCTGCACTGTGCCCAGCAGTTGCAAGCATTCGCCAAGGCCAAGGGAGAATTCGATGCCGCCGGCCTTTCGCTCATCGCCATCAGCAGCGACAACCAGGCGGGGCTGAAACAATCCATTGAAAACTACAAGGACGGTACATTTCCCATCCCACTCTTCGCCGACAACTCACTAGCTGCCTTCAAAGCCTACCGCTGCTTCGACGACTTCGAGAACCTGCCCCTGCACGGCACGTTTTTTATCGACGGCAACGGACTCGTCCGGTGGCACGACATTGGTTTCCAGCCCTTTATGGAATACAAGTTCGTGATTAGCGAAGCGAAACGACTGCTGGGGCAAGTGAGCCAACCAAGCAATGCCGTAGCGGCCGCACCAGCCGCACCAGCCGCACCGACAGCACCCGTCGCTCCCGTGCCGGCTCCGGTGCCGGCTCCCGCCAAGTAAGCCGTCTCTGTCAGATGGCCTCTTCCTAACTCGTCATCCGATTGACCACCCAATCGCCGAGCGACGGCGAAAGTTGCGACATTGCGAAGAGCACTTTCGATTTGCAGGGCATGACGAGCTCTTTCTTGCGGCGCTCGCAAGCGGACAGAATCTTTCTCGCGAGCCGCTCGGGATCAATGCCGCCGAGTTTCACTCCGCCGCCCGGTTGGCTGGCACCCTCCGGCAGATTGCCCACCTGGTCCGCGTAGCGCTGGCCGGCGTCGTCCCGCTTGAGAGGGCCGGGGCAGACGAGCAGGACGTGCAGTCCCTCGGGCTCCAGTTCTAATCTCAATTGCTGGGTATACGCGGCGACGGCGAATTTGGTCGCCGGATACGCACCGAGATATTTCGATGCTGACTTGGAAGCCAGCGAGCCAATGTTGACGAGGTGCCCGCGGCTCTTCAGGAGATGTGGCGCGGCGGCGCGGGTACAGCGGACGAGAGCCAAGAAATTGAGTTCCCACATTTCCTGAAACTGCTCCGGCGTGGTGTCGAGCACCTTGCCGCGGCCGGACTTTCCGGCACAGTTGACCAGCACGTCGAGCTGGCCAAAGCGGTCCAGCGTCGAGCCGATGAGCGAAGCGACTTGCTCGTCGCGGGTGATGTCGCAGGAGATTCCAATGGCCCCTCGCTGCTCGATGCCGCTCCCTTTCACCGGGCCGATGGTCAGTTCAGTGGCGGCCCCACGGACTTCGCGGGCAGCTATCTTGAGGCGGTCGGCATCTCGGGCGGCCAGCACCACGGTCGATCCCGAGGCATACAGCTTCTTGGCAATCGTCAGCCCCAGTCCGGACGACCCGCCGGTGACGATTGCTACTTTGTTTTGCCAGTAGGACATGCAGCCTCCGCCGACTCCTCAATTCGAAATCCAATCGTTTCAACTCTATGCCGCGGATTCTAACGGTAAATGGCCTCTAGGTCGCGACAAATCTCGTCTATCCCCTCAGAATTTGACTCCGGCCCGTTATGACCTAGATTTCAGATGGCGTTCAGGGCAGCCGAGTTCTCGGTCCCTAGCCACACCTCACCGACTCCGCATCTCTTGATTTCCGCTGTCAGGGAACCTGTGTCATGTTGCGCGCCCGACGAGCCATCTCGCCCGCTGACGAGACCAAATACCTGCCGAGGCTAGAGATCCTCGAGCCGCGGCTGGCGATGACGTCCTCGCTGTCGGCGGGCGACAATCTGCCGCTTACGCTTTCGCATGGCGGCGCTTGCTCGTGCCCGATTTGCTCGGGTCAGGACCTGGAGAGCCTGTTTCCCGCCGACATCGCCCAGTCCGGCACAACCGGCTCCGGTGGGACTTCCGCTGCCAGCCCGATTTCCGCGCTGCCTCAGTTGTCCAGCAACAGTGGGGCGCGAGTCAAATTGTACCTGGATTTCAACGGCCACTTTGAGGCGTCCTGGGGCTCGTACAGCAATTGCACCACCCGCGTCTTTGATCGGGACGGCGACGCGACCACGTTCAGCGATAGCGAGATATCCACCATTCGCGAAATCTGGGCCCGTGTCGCCGAAGACTATTCTCCTTTTAACATCGACGTGACCACGATCGACCCGGGTGCCATCACCAACGGCAACGCCGTTCGCCTGGCCATTGGCGGCAATTACAGCGACTGGTTCGGCCAGTCCGCCGGCGGGGTCGCTTACGTCGGCGGGTTCACCAACAGCGCCAGCAACACCGGATACGTCTTCGAAGACGCTCTCGGCAACGGCAACGCCCGCTACGTCGCCGAAGCCACTTCCCACGAAGCCGGCCACCTCTTCGGCCTGCTGCATCAGAGCACTTGGGTGAACGGTCAGCTGCAAGCCGAATACAACGCTGGCAACTCCGCCTGGGCTCCGATCATGGGGGTGGGCTACTCCGCCAATCGCACCACCTGGCACAACGGCAATACCAACCAGGGGTCGGGAGTCTTTCAAGATGACGTCTCCATCCTGGCCAATGGCACCAACAACTTCGGTCTGCGGGCGGATGACTACAGCAACACCTTCACCACTCCCAGCACCTTGTCCGTCAACGGCACCAGCGTCAACTTCGGCGGACTCATCGGCTCCCGCACGGACGTGGACGTGTTCCAGTTCTCGACCGGCGGGGGCGGCGTCAATTTCCAGATGAACGTCGCCCAGTTCGGAAACAACTTGGACGGGGCCCTCGAGATCCGCAATTCGGCCGGAACGGTCGTCAGCGTCAGCGACCCCGGCGACTCCTTCGGCGCTTCCCTCTCTACCAACCTCGCCGCCGGTTCTTACTTCCTGGTCGTCCGCGGCAGCGGCACGTTCGGCAACTCGGCCTATGGCAACCTGGGACAGTACACCATCACTGGCGGCGTCACTCCAGCCGCGCCATCCCCAGAAATCAGCGTCCTCGTAGGGACCACCAACATCGCCGATGGCGGCACCATCGATTTCGGCAACACGCCGATCGGTACGGCGGTAACGCGCGTAGTCACCGTCAGGAATGTCGGCACGGCGGACCTTTCCATCAACTCGATCACTTCCGCCATTCCCACCGGATTCACACAAGTTTCTAACCTCACCACCACCACGCTGTTGGCCGGCCAGTCCGCCACCTTCACCCTCCGCCTCAATGCCACCGCCGCCGGCACCTTCAGCGGCAACATCTCCTTTACAAACGGCGATGCGAACGAAGGGACCTACGACTTGCGTTTGCAAGGGACGGTCGGCACCACGACAACTGGCGCCGGCACGACTCGGACCATCGACAACGGCGCGGCCGGAAACACCCGTACCGGCATCTGGCAATTGGGGACTCGCGGCCGGGAAGGGGACGTGCATGTGGCCAGTAAGGCCACCAGCGCTACCGCCGTGTCGCGGTGGACCTTCACCAGCCTCCCTCCTGGGCAATATCGCATCTACATGAGCTGGACCGGCGACGGCTTGAATGCCACCAATGCTCCCGTCTCCATCACCGCGGGAAGCCAGAATTTTGGCACCTCGGTTCACAATCAGCGCGTGGCCTCCGCCGGTTACACCGCAGACGGCACCAATTGGTTCCGCGTTCGCACCGTCACCATCACGGGGAACTCTCTTACCGTGTCCCTCTCCAACTTGGCTAACGGCAAGGTTGTGGCAGATGCCGTCCGCATCGAGCGGGTTGGCACCGCTTCCTCGATGGCCCTGGGAGCTGTGGCGAACATCGGCGGCGATTCCGCCTCCCCAGGTGCCGGAGTCTTCGTCGCTGCCTTCACCAGCAGTACAGAGCAGCGAACCGGAGGACTGATACAACGGAGCGAAGAGATCGGCAGCCAGGCGATGCCGAATCCGCACGACTCCGTCTTGCAGGACAACCTCCATCGCGACCTGGCTCCCGAGCTCGGCCTGCTGGAGGACACCCTTGACCTGCTCCGCGAAGTCAGCCGCCACGTCCGCTCGTCGGACTCCAGCAGCGGACTCGAAAGCCTCTTCAGTCGCGAAAAAGACTGGCTGTCCGTCCTGTAACGGCGAACTTCTTGGTCCCAGGCTCTGCCTGGGACCACACTTCCCCGAGGCTCCGCCTCGTCTTTGGCGGATTTACAGCGTCCACCCCTTCCGATATTCGGTGTGGACGAACTGCTCGGCATCCGGATTGTTCGTGACCTTGAGGTTGGCGGCGTCCCATTCCACTCGCTTGCCACTCCGATAGGCGACCGTGCCCAGCAGGACCGCTTCAGTCAGCGCGCCGGCGTAGTCGAAGTTGCAGGTCGTCGTGCCGCCGGTCTTGACGGCGTTGATCCACTCCTGGTGATGGCCGATGGAGGCGGGAATCGACTCCTTGGGAGCCTTGAAGCCGGCGAACTTGCTTTCAGGAAACAGCCAGCGACCTCCGTAGTTGGAAAGCAGCGTCCCCATCTCGCCTACGAATAGCTGGCCGCCACCGGCCGTCGCGTTTTTGGCGTCGGCGTTCTCGATGCTGGCCCAAAGTGGCGGTTGCTTGCCGCTGTCATACCAGTGGAGCTTGCAGGCGGGCATCTCGCCGCGAGCGGGGTATTCGTAATGCGCGATGCAGTACTTCGGAGCGCTCACCGGATCGAACGGTGTGGGATCGCCGCTCGCTTCGACGGCAGTCGGGGCCCGCAGGTTCAGCGCCCAGTGCGCCAGGTCCATGTAGTGGCAGCCAAAGTCGCCCAGTGTCCCGGTGCCGTAGTCCCAGAACTTCCGCCAGTTAAACGGATGCACCCCTTCGCTGTACGGCCGCTCCGGCGCGGGGCCGAGCCAGAGATCCCAGTCCAAACCCTTGGGAGCCGTTGTGCCGGTGGTGAACTTCGCGCTGTGATACTGGGCCCCGGCCCAGACGTGGACTTCGGTCACTTTGCCGATCGCTCCACTCTGCACTAGCTCCACGACACGGCGGTAGTTGTCGCCGGCATGAATCTGGTTCCCCATCTGCGTGACCAGCTTCTTCTCCTTGGCCAGCGTGGCCAGCACCCGGGCCTCTTTCACCGTATGCGTCAGTGGCTTCTCGCAGTAGACATGCTTTCCCAGCCGCAGGGCCATGGCTGCGGCAGGAGCGTGGGTGTGGTCCGGTGTGCCGACCACGACGGCATCGAGGTTCTTCTCCTCCTTCTCGAGCATCACGCGGAAATCCTTGTACTTCCGCTCCGCCTTGAAGCGGGCCATCCCTTTCTCCAGCAAGTTTTCATCCACGTCGCACAGTACCACGACATTCTCGCTCGCCACGCCGGCAATATCCTCGCCCCCCCGACCGGTCACGCCGATCCCCGCAATATTCAGCTTCCCATTAGGAGACTTCGATTCCTTCGCGGGCGAGACATTTACGTACGCTCCCAGCGCCAGCGCGCTCGTGGCAGCAGCGGAAGTGGACAGAAAACGGCGGCGGGAAAGGGGGGACATGCGTAAGACTCCGGTAGGGAGGGGAAGGAGAACAATGAATCACGATACTGCGAGAGCGCCGCACTTTCAATCCGCGGCGTCGAATCGCCTGGCCGCTTGGAAACTCTACGTCCGTTTCGTCCGGATCGTTGTTTTGCGGCCCGACGCACTCTCATGGAGCACATGATGCCTTTCCCCCGTGCGGCGGGCGTCTTCCAGATCTTCCTGGTGCCGCTCGGCCTTTTCTTCCGGCGTCAGAGGGGATGGATGCAGGCGGCGATGTTCCACCAGCCAGACGGCGGCCCGCCAGTTTCTTTGGCTGGCGGCAAAAATGCTCAGCAGCGGCCGCCCGGCGGCGACCTCCTCCGCCCGCTTCAGGTCCGCGGAAAATTCCGCATCACGGGTGGCCGTGTGGCTGAGCGTGGTATGGTCGATCCCCAGATAGGCTGCCGCCTGCCTCCGGGAAAGCCCCACCGAGAGGAGCAAACAAATTTGCTCCTGAAGCTGCGGCGTCACCACCTTGGGCCGGCCGCGCGCGGAGGGCAAAACGGGTTGAGGAAGCCTGCTCAGCGGGTCTTCGTCGCAGCGCTGGCCGTTGCTCGCCGCGCACCCGCTTGGGACCTGAATGCCGATGTCACTTTTCGCGTCTTCGTTGCGAAATGGCTCGCTTTTCGCAACGCGCCCCACGGGGAAAATCGGGCTGGAAGTGTTGCGAAAATCCTCCAATTTCGCAGCACCCCCCTCGATGGCGAGCTCCTCCGTCCCTGCCGCCAGCAAGCCATTCTTTGTCTGTTCGCACCTAGTCATGGAAGTTCTCCTGAAATAAAGGGAGGTAGTTACTGACCAATGCACTTCCCAATCATACACTTGTTCACTTGTCCACGTCAAGGGGCCGGAGGCCAGAAAGTTGAAGAATTCTTGAAATAGTTTTCCCCCTCGCCCCCTCTCCTATTTTCTTGCCTCTCTGTCTGCCGAGAAGAGTTGGCAAGAAGATCAATGGCAAGAAGATGTTACGGCTCCAGCGGCAGCCCCAGGTGCTTCTGGTACCAAGCCGCCAGCGCGGCGGGATCCCCTTTGCTCCTCTAGAACACGCCCCAGATTCCGGTGACTTTCGCTATCTCCTCTACACATCACGGTAAGAAAGACTCTCCCCCGTCAGCCCGACTCTTCTTTCAAGTCTGCCATCATCTCGTCGTAGTCCTTCTCCGTCATCTTGGCGGCGTCCTCGGGTAGTAGCCACGCGCTCGTGGCGTCGAGATGCGCGACCAGGGCTGCAGATTCGCCCTCCGCCAGCTTGCGACTTGACCAATTCATGTAGCCAGGCAAGTCCACCATTCGAAAATCGCGCGAACGTGTCTGGAAATCGAGGGACCTGCGAGTGAGTTCACGGTCATCTTGCATAGGAGTCTCGCCACGACACCGAACTCGTTATTATCCTGCGCCCACACACGAAAATAGAACTACCTTGAATGACGAGTGTTGTGAAAGGCCGCCGAGCCGCTACTTGTCCTTCTTCTCCCGCTTTCCTTCGATGTCGAACTCCTGCTTCTGGCCGTTGAATTCGGCAGAGCCCTTTCCCTTGAGCTTGTCACCGTCGATCGTGAACTTGTAGTCGATGGGGATCTTGTTATCCATGAACGTCCTCACGGCGGAGAAGGTCAGATCGGCGTCCTTCAGCTTCACGTCCTTGAGCTTCTCATCCTTCTGGTCCGGCCAGCTCATCGTCCCGACGAGCTTGTCCCCGTCCTTCTTGATCGTCAGCTCGCTCGTCCGCGCCTGATCGCCAATCTTGTACTCGCACTTCCACGTCCCAACCGGGTCGACCTCTTTCTTGTCCTCCGCTACCCCCGCCAGGCCGCTCAGTCCGAGGACCAGCGCCGCCAAGAGAATCGTTTTCATGTTTGTCTCCAAGAAGTGGTTGACTGCGACTGTAGCGATAGTATCACCCGCGATTTGGTGAAACAAGCAGCTCAGGCATCATCACTAGCCCGACGCGCCAGTGGTCGCGCTTGGAGGTCTTCCAGATCGAGGAAGGCCGTGAGTGTCAACTCGCACCGGTCTTGAGCCGCCGCCTTTCAATTCCCCGTGCTGAAGTGTCTTCGGTCTACTGGCCGGCCTGGCCGACCAGTGTGGCATCGATCATGAACAGGAAACGACCCTGGACCGCTTCCCGCGCCAGCAATTCCGCCCGCGCGATATTCGTCAGTTTCAAGCGGCTCAAGCGGGGACGCTTGAGCATCCGCCCCACCTGAGCCCGCTGCGGCACTTTGGATCGAACCGCGCCCGCGGCTGGCAAGCATGACATGCGACGGGAGTGCAGAAGAATAGTGGTCACCATCCTCAGGCCGGCGTCCGTCAGCCTCGTCCCCGAGAAAAACCGCTTGAGTCCAGGCAACAAATCGGCGACCATGACCATGTCGAAACTCCTTGCTCGGCTGGTGAGATTCCAATGATCTGGTCGTTGTGACGGGGCTCGCCACTTTCTCCAATCTCAAACTCGCTTCCCTGCAAGCGAAAAAGGCGCAACATCAAAACTGGCGCGTCGGGCTGGTATTTTTGTTACCCAGCCGCGGAAATTCTGTAGAAGAGGGTATAACACCCCTTCCTGGAGTCAGCCGCCATGACTGAACAGTCCCACTGCCCGAAATGTGGCACCCAGCTTCCCGCCGATGCTCCGGCTGGCCTCTGCCCCAAATGCCTGGTAAGAGCGGGGCTGGAGAGTGAGCCACAGCCCAAGCCGGCCGCGACAATGCCAAGCCCCACATTCTCCGGTTTCGAGCCCCTTTCCGTGGAAAGCCTGGCAGGCAAGTTCCCGCAATTGGAAATCCTGGAACTGCTCGGCAAGGGAGGCATGGGGGCGGTCTACAAAGCCCGGCAACGGGGGCTCGATCGGCTGGTGGCGGTGAAGGTGCTGCCGCCGGAAATCGGCCACGACCCGGCCTTCGCCGAGCGGTTCACCCGCGAGGCCAAGGCCCTGGCCCGGCTCAGCCACAACCACATCGTCTCCGTCTTCGACTTCGGCCAGACCGACGATGTTCGGCGCGGGCCGCCGGATGTTCGGCGCGGGTCTCTGGATGTTCGGCGCGGGTCTCCGACCCCGCCGAAACCGCCGACCGAAGGTCTCCCGCCGTCGCGCGAGCCGCAGGAGACCTTCGGTCAGGCGAGTGGCTCGGTCGGAGACCGGCCACAACAGGGAGACCGGCCACAACAGGGAGACCGGCCACAACAAGGGGACCGGTCACAACAGGGTCTGTTTTACATTGTGATGGAGTACGTCGACGGCGTGAATCTGCGGCAGACGATTCAAACCGGCAAACTCACCCCAGCCGAAGCGCTCGCCATCGTGCCTCAGATCTGCGAGGCGCTCCAGTTCGCCCACGACGAGGGGATCGTGCATCGGGATATAAAGCCTGAAAACATCCTGATCGACAAACGGGGCCGAGTGAAAATCGCCGACTTCGGCCTGGCGAAGCTTATGGCGAGCGGGGGACGTGAGTCCCCTGATATTTCCCTCACCGCCACGCAGCAGGTGATGGGGACGATGCGATACATGGCTCCCGAACAGATGCAAGGCTCCCGAGCGGTCGATCACCGCGCCGACATTTATTCCCTGGGAGTCATCTTCTACGAGCTGCTTACCGGCGAACTGCCGATGGGCAAGTTCGCGCCGCCGTCCCAAAGAGTCCAAATCGATATTCGACTGGACGAAATCGTGCTTCGAGCCCTGGAGCAGCACCCGGAACAGCGCTATCAGCACGCGAGCGAGGTGAAGACGGATGTGGAGACGATCACGCGTGATAAATCGCCGCCGCCGCAAGCCGCGATGCCGACCTTTCGTGGAGGTGCCGTCGAACTCAAGTCACAAACTATGCCTCGCGATGAAACGGACTGGATGCTTTGCCTGGCGCTGACACCGCTTGTGTTCGGAACTTGCTTGGCCTTCCCGGCGATCGTGACCTTTCTCGCCCTCACCTTTCTCGGAGTCGCAGTGTCCACAGCCGCCTCGATCGGAATGGTCGTCGGCACCGCGATCTTCATGTCGCTGTTCGTCGTGCTGGGACTGGGTTCGGTGCGTGGCGCGACCGTTGACGACGGCGGCCTTACCATTCATCGCTACATGGGTCCGAGCAAGTTTCTTGCATGGTGCGATATCGTTCGTGTGCAGGCCCTGACGCGCGGGGAGGTATTCCGTCAGGTCTGGCTTTGGCCCGGTCTGCCGCCGCGAGGTTCGATCATCGGAATGTCGGCCAGGGATTATTTCCGAATCGACGGACGGGAGGGCTGCTGGTATTTCTGTCCCCAAAGTCGGCGTGCGTTTCTGGAAGCTGTCCGATTTCGTCACGGGGGGATGGTTGGGGCCGAGTCTGCAAGCCCCCAGTCGGACGAGAAGACGGCGACGGGGCAAGATTTGTTGCCCGGTCCGCACCTCGTACAAGCTCCCGCCGACTGTCTGCTTCTCGCTGCCGGAGTCGCCTTCGCGACCGCCTGCGGAGTGGCAATATGGCTGCTGGCGGTGCCCCAGTATTCTTCCGACCAGTTTGCCAATGCGCTGGTCCGTGACGGTCTGACCACCGCGTCGGGCGTTCACGCCATCTATGCCGTGTTCATCGGTGCCGCCGGCCTGCTGCTGCGCCAACTGCGGGCGCGCCTGTTCGTGCTGCTGGTCGTGGTGGTCGTGGGCATATTTCTTCCGGCGGTCATTGCCTTGAACGTGGTGATGGAGTTTCGCCATATGCCCACTTGGCCCGTCGCCATTCCTTTGTGGCTGGGTGTGCCGGTGGCGATGGCGGTTGCTGCCACGCTCTTTCGCGACGATGTTCGCCGGGCGTTCGATGCGGCGTCCCAGCGGAGAACCAGCAATCGTTCGCAGCATTCTCCGGACGCCGCCAGCGAGCCGCGCCTGAGTCTCCTGGCCCTCGTTGGCATTCTCTGGGCGCCGCTTCCCATTCTTGGCTATCCGGCCTGGCACTTTGCCATTCGGAAGTACTTCGACAACACGGAAGCGTTCCAGGAAATTCATCCGGCCGTTGTCGTTGCAGCCGCGATCATTCTGGCCCTCGGTGCCACTGCATTTCTCGGGACCACCATTCTGGGCTTTGTCGCCATCGAGCAGATCAAACGCTCCAGCGGAAAGCTCTATGGCCTGCCGCTCGCGCTCTTGGACCTGCTCTTCTTCCCACTACTCACGATCAACGGGGCGATCTTTAGCGTGCTCTTGTACTTTCATCATTCCGGTTTGGGAATGAACTTCCCCATGTCGCTGTTCCTGGCTCTGGTCGAGACCGTGTTCATCGGCGGAGGGGTGTCGTCGGCCATCGTCAAACGAGCCTGGAGCTTCTTTTCTCCGGCTGGCGAGAGATCAGACGATAAAACGCCAGCTGATCCAGTTTCGTTGCCCCCTGCAGTGACTACGTATCCAAAGCTGGTTCCCGTGCTGGCCACGTTCAATCTGGTGGGAGCGGTCATCCTGATGCTGGTGTGCTGGATGGAGTCGCCGGCGGAGTTTGCCAGGCCGGTGCCGTGGCACTGGCAAGTGTGGGAGCAGGTCGATACGGTGCTGGCGTTCGTCATGGCGGCCGGGATGTTTGCCGCCAGCATCGGGCTGTTCCTCTGGAAGCCGTGGGCGAGGAAACTGACGCTGGGGGTGTGCATCTTCGGCCTGGCCTCGCTGGTCTTCGACGCGCCGTACCTGGCACGCTATGCCATCCTCGATCTTTACACGGATATTGAGCAGACCGTGATCGCGGAGGGGGTCGAAGGGGACGTGCGCGACTTCGTGACGCTCGCCACGTTCCTGCTGGTCTTCGGCGGGTCACTCGCCTTCGGCCTGGCGTGTCTGATTGGGCAAGTCATCTATTTCACGCGGCCCCGCGTCATCGCCGCGTTTGAATCGCAGGGCGAAAAGTACGGCAGGTTCATCGAGTGGCTGTTCACGCCAGCCGGAGCCGTGGTCGGCGTGGTGAGCGTCTTCGGGCCGCTGGCTCTACTGGTCGGAATCGCAGCGTCTCTTCCCAGTGGGAACGACGCAGCGAGCGTGGAAGATCCCGCCGCAGTCCCATCCCTGGGAATCATCACCAGCGGCATCGGCGTGAATTTCACCGTTCCCGCCGGGCAGGTGGCGATTTTTGAAATCGTGACTCGACAGGACAATGCCACCGTGGCGATTCCCAATCACTGCGGATATGTCATGGCCGCGGGCAAGCCTCTGGAAGCGTCATTTCTCTGGTCACATGCCCGCCGGGCCGTCGAGGTGGAAGGCCGCAAGAGTTGGCGGATTGAAACCAGGTACGCCGGAGGAGGCGGGGGCTCCACGGAGGGCTTCCTGTTGCCAGAAGGACTGGACGCAGCCGTCGGATCGAAGAGTCTGGGGCTAGGGACGCTGGAGCCGAAGACCGAGATCGTCTCGTGGTGCGGAAACGTGGACGCGAACAAACTTCCGGAGACCGGCCTGATCGGAATTCGCATCACCGTCGTGCCGCATGGCCTGAACAAGTCCGGCTCCGGTGAGGGGCACATCGACTGGAAGACTCAACTTCCCTCCTCCACGACGCGCCGCATGCTCCCCTAGCAGCGTGTTGAAAAAGGGGTCAGGCACGTCGCCACAACCCGTTTTCGCGGGGAGAATTGATCGTTGGCTCCGAGCCAAACCCCTTTTTCAACAGGCTCCTAGTCTTCATTTCTCCGTGGCGAGCGGCCTGCGTAAGCTGGCCGGTAAGTCGGCTCTCCGGTGCGTGCCGCACTTGGCGCTTCCAAGTGACCGGCCAGCTTACGCAGGCCGCTCGCCGAACACGACTCAGGCCGCTAGCGCGTTGGCAGCAACAATCGCATGGCCGTCAGGTCGTTGTTGAACGTGCCGTCCAGGCCCACAATCGGTTGGCCCTTGCCGTCGAGCAGCAGCTGCAAGCCCCCTCGTTCGCAGCCCACCCATTTCGATTGTTTGCTCCCTCGGTCAGCATGACCTGCCCCTTTACGTGGCGATATTCGAGGTACAGCGAGTTCATGGCCTGCCCGCGCTCACCGCGAAGCCCGGCTTGCCGATCAGCAGGCCTTGTTTCACTCCGCCTCGCACGCCGGTCTTTAGCATGCCTCGAGTTGGGTGTTTGAAAGAGAGCTTATGATTGGCTGCCGGATCCCAGGATTTCTCGTGAATCAAAAACACCAGTAAAACACGCCTGTGAATCAGACTTGCGGCGATTCACGAATCGGTAACACGATATTCTATAAGGAGTTGAGTTGATTCGACTGGACGTAAACGTCGTTCACGAATCATGGAAAAAACGTGAATAAGGGCACCCGGTTCGTGGGTAGATAGGTCGCTTAAAACTGGATTTTGAGCGGGATTGGTTTTCGTCTTGACCCCGTTGCTCAAATGCTGACAATTTCGGCTCGTTCATTGCCCGGTAATAGGTCTGCTGGCGGCCCTGGTCGCCCGCAAACAGCGGCACCCCGCCCATCGCATGGATTGCGATGGAGCCGCTAACCGGTTTTTTCGCCCATCACCCAAAGGCAAGGAGGCCTGGGATGACGCCCAATCTTGAGCGTGCCGGTATTTCTCTCCGGGACGTGCTGACCAATGCCCGATTTGTGCAGGCCCCGGATGTCCGGGTCACTGCCTGCTGCACCAGCCCCGAGGAAGTGAATCCGGGGGACTTGTTCATCGCGATCACCGCGGCTGATTCTGATGGCCACGACTGGGCCGACGAAGCAGTTCGCCGCGGGGCCGCCGCGGTGTTGGCCGAGCGGCTGTTGCCCGTCGCGGGGCCGCAGGTTGTGGTGGAGGACTCGCGAGAGGCGCTCGGCGAGATCTGCCAGGCTCTCGTCGGCCGACCGAGTGATTCGCTGCGGACCATCGGCGTGACGGGGACCAGTGGCAAGACCGTCACCTCGATGCTCATCGCCTCGGTGCTCGAAGCCGCGGGGCAAGCAGTAGGAGTGACCAGTAGCGTGGGCTACAGCGACTCGGTGGACCAGGTCGCCGCCAAAGTCACGACGCCGCACGCGCCGCTGCTCGCCAAGTGGCTCTCGCGCATGACCGAGGCCGGCTGCACCAGCGCCGTGCTGGAGCTTTCCAGCCGGGCACTGGCGGAACGGCGAGCGGCAGGCGTGGATTTTGATGCGGCGGTGCTAACGAACCTGCGCGAGGCCCATCTGTCGTTTCACGGCAGCCAGGAGAACTACCGCCGGTCGAAGGAGCGGCTCCTCTCGATGCTCAAGCCGGGAGGCTTTGCGGTGCTGAATGCCGACGACGAGGCGAGCGCGGAATTGCTGACGCGGCTGGAATCGCCGGTCCTGACATTCGGCTTGCAATCCGAAGCCGATGTCACTGGGGAAATCATCGAGCGGCAGCGGAGCGAGCAGACGTTTCTGTTGTCCGCGGGAAATGAGACCGTGCCGGTGCGGACCCAAATGATTGGAGACCATCACGTGGCCAACTGCCTGGCCGCGGCCGCGGTGGGACTGACATTGGGAATTGACGCACCGACAATCGCTCGCGGGTTGGAAGCTGTCGAGCGGGTTCCCGGCCGGTTGGAGCGGCTGGAATGTGGGCAGAAGTTTGGCGTGTTCGTCGATTCGGCCCAGACGCCCGAGCAGCTCGCCTGCACGCTGCGAACACTGCGGAAAAACACGGCTGGCCGCCTGATTTGCGTCTTTGGAGCGCCGGGGAGTAGAAACAAGAAGAACCGGGCCGAACTTGGCCGGGTTGCTGAGCGTGGCTGCGACCTTCCCATCATTACGAGCATCGATCCCCGCCACGAAGAGCCGCTCAAGATTGCCCACGACATCCTGGACGGCTTTCAGCGCCCCGCCAAGGGGCACGTGCTGCCGGGACGGGTCGAGGCCATTCGCTATGCACTGCTCACGGCCCTGCCGGGAGACTGCGTGGTGATTACCGGCAAAGGGGACCGCGAAGAGCAGATTGTCGGCAAGCGGCGGCTGATGCACGATGACCGGGCGATTGCCAGGGCCTGGCTCTATCGGCAAGGAGGAGAAGAGTTGCGGCAGCCGAGGCTGCGGGTGGTAGGATAGCAAATTGTAGAGTGTACGAGCGTCAGCGAAATACACGCGAGTGCAAAGTTGGCTGACCGGATTACGCGTGCATTTCGCTGCGCTCATGCACCCTACGAAAGATTCGTTGGTATCGGTAAAATCAGGGACAGTTAGCACGCGACTCTTACGGCGAATCCGTTATGGCCATCCCCACTGGATTTGAACACATCACGCGCGAGCAGGAGCCGCTCGCGCCATACACGTGGTTTCGGTTGGGAGGCAAGGCGCAGTATTTCGCCGAGCCGACCTCGGTTGCGGAGTTGCAAGGACTGGTGCGGCAGGCGGCGAAGGACGGCCTGGCGGTTCACATCCTGGGAGGTGGCTCGAACCTCTTGGTGCGAGACGAAGGAGTGAGCGGGCTGGTCGTGCATCTTTCGGCGGCAGCGTTTGGGACGATTGCCGTGCAAGGAAAGCGCGTCGTCGCCGGCGGCGGGGCCAAACTGGGGCATGTGATTTCGACGGCGGTGCGGGAAGGGTTGGCGGGGCTGGAGCAACTCGTCGGGATTCCCGGCACTCTCGGCGGTGCCCTGCACACCAATGCCGGTTCGCACAGCGCCGATATTGGCCAGTGGACTCAGTCTGTTTCGGTAATGACTCGCAAAGGAGATATTGTCAGTCGCAAGCGGGAAGAATTGCGGTTCGGCTATCGCGACAGCAGCGTGGACGAGCTCGTGGTGCTGGAAGCGACGCTGGAACTCGAAAAGGGAGACGCCCCAAAACTCACCAAGCACATGCAGCAGCTCTGGATTCTGAAACGGGCCAGCCAGCCGCTGGGAGCGGAAGGCGCGGGATGTATTTTCAAAAATCCGGGGGGAGTGAGCGCGGCCAGTCTGGTGGAGGAAGCGGGACTGAAGGGAGCGCGAGTCGGGGATGCCGAGATTTGCGACCGTAGTCCGAACTTCATTCTCGCCGGGCCCCGAGCCAAAAGCCGCGACGTGCTGGAACTGATCGAGCATGCCCGCCGCGTGGTCGCCGAGAAGACCGCAACGGAACTGGAAATTGCGATTGAGGTTTGGTAGTTCGAATCGCTGAAAAGGATGTCAGCCTCATGGGAAGCCCGAAGCCGGTTCGCAACTGGACGCCGACAGTGCTGCGCAAGTTTGCGGCAGGGGGACTTTTTGGCGCGCTCCTGCGGCGACTGATTGCGGCAGCCATCCTGATTGGGCTGATCGTCGGGGGCTGGACCTACGCCTGGCGGACCTGGGGCGAGGCAGGCACAGTCAGCCGTGATTTCATCGTCGCGCCAGAGAACATCAGCATTACGCCGCCGCCGAGTTGGATTCACGCCGATGTGAAAGGAGAAGTCGCCAAGAGCAGCAGCCTGGCTTCCCTGCCGCTGCGGGATCCACAATTGGTGGACAAGGTTTCGCGAGCCTTTGCGGCTCATAGCTGGGTGGCGAGTGTGAAGAGAGTGAGCAAGCACTATCCGGCTCGTTTGGAAGTGGAGCTCGAATACCGCAAGCCCGTAGCGATGGTCGAAGTCACCTGGCAGGGAGAACCCAAGCTCTATTTCATTGACGCGGCCAGCGTGCTGCTGCCGTCGGAGGATTTTGAAAAGGAGGTCGCGCAGAAAGCGCCGCACTTCCTCCGCATCTCTGCCGGCGATGTGTCTCCGACCGGCCGCGCCTTCGGCACACCCTGGGGGAGCGAAAAGATTGCCGGTGCGGCGTTGCTGGCCGATACTTGTCAGGGCCATTGGCAAAAGTTGGGGCTGTATAGAGTGCTGGTCGATAGCGATCCCAACGCCAAACCGCTGTTCAAGCTCGAGACGAAGGCGGGCACGCGCATCCTCTGGGGGCACGCACCCGGCAGCGAGGCCAAGGACGAGCAATCACCTCGCGAAAAGATTGCCTGGTTGGAGCAGTATGTCGTCAAGCATGGCCCGCTCGACAAGTCGGCGGCTACGACAAGTCCAGGAGTCGACTACAGACTCGACCTCCGCTATCCCACCGGCAAAACTCCTCCGCAGACGGCGAGGAAAGGGCTGGAGACTAAGCGGTAAGCGGATCGGCCGCTCCGCTGCTTTTCGCGTGCTACACTTGCGAAGCTGGAAACTCCTCCGGAGCCTTCGCATGTTCCACCGCATTTTTGGCACACTTTGCCTGGTCTTCGCAATCGCCACATCGGCCAGTGCGCGGGATCTCTATGTCGACAACCTGGGAGGAGACGACCGCAACAACGGCGAAACTCTGCGGGCCCAAGGGAAGTCGAATGGGCCGACGAAAACGATTACGAAAGCCTTGCGGCTGGCGAAATCCGGCGACCGGATCATCATCATGGCGCATCCGGATGAACCGTATCGCGAGAGCATCGCCGTGCAAGGGGGATCGAGCAGCGGCAAACAAGATGTCGCGGTCGAAATTGTCGGCAATGGCGCGGTGCTGGACGGCACAACTTCCTTGATCGATGCCGAGTGGGAGTATGAAGGGAGCGACACTTTCTCGCTCCGTCCCCGCCTGATGGCGCACCAACAACTATTTCTGGCCGACAAGATCGCCCAACGAGTCCCCGTGAAGGCCGGCGCTCGGCCCAAGCTCGAGCCGCTGCAGTGGTGCCTGTTGGAAGGCAAGATTTACTTCCGCTGCGAACCGGGCCACATTCCTTCGTCGTATCGTCCCGCTTGCTGCGGCTTACAAACGGGGATCACCCTCTACGAAGTCCATGACCTGGTCATTTCGAATCTGACGGTCCGCGGGTTTCAGCTCGATGGGGTGAATGCCCACGATACGGCCAGGCGGATCGACCTCATTAATGTCACCTCGGTGGATAACGGCCGCAGCGGCTTCTCCATTGGCGGAGCCTCGCGGGTGCGCCTGGACGGCTGCAACGCCGGCGGCAATGGAGTCGCGCAGGTGCGAACCGAAGGCTTCTCCATCACGCAGATTCTCGGCGGCAAATACGACGAAGCCACCGCCCCCGCGCTCGTCAGCACAAGCGGCAAGGTGCTGCGAGAATAGCGGCGAGCTAAGCCAGCAGGTCGCTCACCACATGGCCATGCACGTTGGTCAGCCGGCGGCGGATGCCGTTGTGATAATAGGTCAGCCGCGTGTGGTCGATGCCCAAGAGGTGCAGGATCGTGGCATGGAAGTCGTGCGTGTCGACTGCGTTCTCCGCCACCTTCCAGCCAATATCGTCCGACCGGCCAAAGGCAATTCCGTGTTTGAGCCCGCCGCCTGCGAGCCAGACGCTGAACACATCCGGATTGTGGTCCCGGCCCGGGCCCGCTTTGTCACCCGCACTTTCGGCGTACGGCGTGCGGCCGAACTCGGTGTTGAAGATGACAAGCGTGTCGTCGAGCAGCCCTCGCTGCCGCAGGTCCCGCAGCAGGGCGGCTACGGGCTGGTCGATCTTGCTCGCTTCGCGGCGATGATTATCGGGAACGCTGCCGTGGGCGTCCCAATGCACTTCGCTGCCAAAGGCGGCACCGCTCCAGAGTTGCACGAACCGCACGCCCCGTTCAATCAATCTGCGCGATAGCAAACAGGACCGGGCAAAGTCGGCGCATTCCTTCTTTTCGACGCCATACATGGCAAGTGTCGCTGCCGATTCCTTGGCGAGATCGGCCGCCTCGGGAACCGCCAGTTGCATACGGGCCGCCAGCTCATAACTCCGGATACGACTCTGGAGAGCATCATCCGGCCCGCGCTCCGCCAGGTGCTGGCGATTGAGTTCCGCGAGGGCCGCGAACCGGGCGGCTTGCGTTTTCCCGTCAACATCAGATGAGGGATTCAGATTGCGAACGGGTGGGCCGCTGGTGCTTAGAGCTACGCCTTGATGCCGCGCGGGAAGAAAACCGCTCGACCAGTTGTTCGCCGCACCGGTGGGGAGCGACCGGCTGTCGGGAATGACCACGAACGTTGGCAGATTATCGACTTCGCAGCCCAGGCCGTAGGAAATCCATGTCCCCGCCGCGGGAAATCCCAAGGTGCGAAAGCCGCTGTTTGCCTCGTAAGTGGCGGGGGTGTGGTTGCCGGTGCCCGACCACAGCGAGCGGATGACCGTCAGCTCATCGGCAACACCGGCGATATGCGGAAACAGATCGGACACCCACAGTCCGCTCTCGCCGCGCTGCTGGAAGGCAAAATGCGGTTTGTGCAGCAGGCCGACCTTGCCCATGAAGGCCTGCGGCTTTTGCTCGCCGGGAACCGACTTGCCGTGCAACCGCTCGAGCTCTGGCTTGTAGTCAAACGTGTCGACCTGGCTGAGGCCGCCTTGCAAAAAGATTTGTATGACCCGGCGGGCCTTGGCCGGATGGTGAGGCGGCGGGTCAGCCGCTTCGCCCAGGATTGGACTCGCCGGCGATGCGTTGGTCAGCAAAGAGGCCAGTGCCATGCCTCCAAATCCAGTGGCAAAACTCCCCAAGAGATCGCGCCGTGAAAGTGACGCGGCGTTTGGGGAGTTCTCAGGCGCAGCGTGAGGACTGGGGCGCATGAAATTCAAATGCCTGAGCATCTCCTAGTCGACGTACAGAAACTCATTGGTATTAAGTAGCACCAGACAGTACTGCGTCAGGCCGTACCTGGCAACGAAATCAGTGCCGTAGGACTCTTCACTCTTGGTCGGCTCGCGGGAAAATGCCAGCGAGTAAGCCCGACGAATCCGCGCGGCCTCGCTTTCTTCCTCTTTCCGCTCGACCCGTTTAGCGAAGCGCTCGGCGTAGTGCTCCATGAAGGCATTGTTGAGTAAGGCCAGCGCCTGGAGCGGAGTGCTGGTCACGGAGCGCCGGGGAGTGGCAACCGAAGGGTCCGGACAATCCAGAACGTCCAGAAGCGGACTGGTCCCAGTGCGCAAGGAGGTGCGATACAGGCTGCGGCGATTGAACTCGGGCCCAACGGCATCGAAGACGGTGTAAGTCTCATTGTTGCCGGCGCTCGACACCTTGAAATCCCGAAAGCCGGGTCCGCCTAGTCGCGAATCGAGCTCGCCGGAAACCGCCAGAACGCTATCGCGAAATGTTTCTGCCTCCAGGCGCAGTGGGGGCCGCCGCCAGATGAGCCGGTTGTCCGCATCCAAGGCGGTGGCCTTGGGATTGGAGCGCGAGCTTTGCCGGTACGCGGCGGAAAGCACGATCAATCTCTGCAACCGCTTTAGGCTCCAAACGGGTCCATCAGCCGGCTGCACAAGCTGAATCGCCAGCCAGTCCAGAAGTTCGGGGTGTGACGGCATTCCTCCTTGAAAGCCAAAGTCGCTGGGAGTTCGGACGAGTCCTGCGCCAAAGTGATATCCCCACAGCCGATTGACGATAACTCGCCCCGTGAGCGGATTCTCTGGCGACGCAATCCATTGGGCCAAGGCTTTGCGCCGGTCCCCCTCGGGTGAATTCTCTGCCAGCTTCCAATCTGGAGAAACGGTTGAAACGGAGGCGATTCCACGAGGGGCTACTTCCAGCCCCGGCTGGCGAAAGTCTCCGCGGGTCAGGATTCGCCAGGGACCAGGCTGACGAGGGACGCTCAAATGTGCCGGTCCCCCTTCGAGCAGTCGCACTACACTTTCCAAACGCGAGCGTTTGGCGGCGAGCACGACTCTTTCGGAGCCTTCGCTCTTCTGTTCCCTAGCCGCCAGCGCTGCGACTTCGGTGCGAAGCGCGGCAATTCGTTCCTGGGCAGCAGGCTTGCCGGCGTCGGAAAGGCTCTCTCTCTCCTCGCCATGAAATGTTCCACCGAGGGCAGCCGAGAACTGATAAAACTCTTTTTGAGTGATCGGGTCAAATTTGTGGTCATGGCAACGGCTGCAGTTGATCGTCAGGCCGAGAAACGTCTGCGCGACCGTGGCGACGAGTCCCTCCAATTCCTCTTCGCGAGCCGCGGCCTGCATATCGGGCGTGCCGTTGGTATAGGAGGTCAGGTCGTACGGCCCCATGACCAGGAATCCGCTGGCCACTGTCGCCAGCGGATTGTCCGGATGGAGTACGTCGCCCGCAATTTGCCAGCGGATGAACTTGTCATAAGCCAGGTCAGAGTTAAACGCCTCCACCACGAAGTCCCGGTATCGCCAGGTATTGGGCCGGAGCTTGTTCCGTTCAAAGCCCTGGCTCTCGCCAAAACGGACAATATCCAGCCAGTGCCTCGCCCAAAGTTCGCCGTAGTGCGGAGACTCCAACAGCCGGTCCACCAGCCGTTCATAAGCGCGAGGATCGTCATCGCCGACGAACTGGGCAACCTCTTCCGGTGTCGGTGGCAGGCCAGTCAGATCGAAGGACAACCGCCGGATCAAAGTCCGCCGATCCGCCGCTGGCGAAGGTGCGAGCCCTGCCGCTTCCAATCGTTGAAGAATGAACTGATCAATCGGGTTCGTACCCCACTTTGCGTCCTTCACAACCGGCGGTTCGACTCTGTGAAGCGGCTGCAGAGACCACCAGTCATATCCGGCGCGGCGCTCGGTCGTGTACAGAAAGGGATCGATGGGATCAGTCGCCCAGTTCGCTCCAGAAGTGATCCACTTGCGGACGAGTGCCCGATCACTCGCTGAAAGTCCCGTGCGGCCCTTCGGCGGCATCTCCGCCGCCTCAATGCGGCGGAGCAGAAGACTGCCATCTGGACTCTTGGCTTCAATCGCCGCGCCACTGTCACCTCCGGCGAGGGCTCCATCCCGCCGACTCAAGTCCAGGCCCCCCTTTTTGTCCGAGCCGTTATGACATTCCAGGCAATTGCGGGCGAGCAGTGCGGAGACATCTTTGTCGAGCGGCGCGGGTTCCGCGGCGCGCGCCAAATTCGATAATGTCACCGCGAACATGATCAGGACGCCCTTTGCGGCGACGATCGTGTGTCGTCGTAAGGTGAATGGAAACACTCGTCTTGGCTTTAGACATCGCGGAGACATAAACCTTCCAGGAGTTGCTCCCAGTCTAGGGATGAGGCAACTTCCCTGCAAGAATTCCCGCGGACCTCAAGGCCGCTTCCGCGCAAAAAAGAACGGCCCAGCTTTGGAAGGACCAGAGCTGGGCCGCTAGCTAGGCCCAACAACAAAACGCAGCAGACTTGGGGCACTTACTTCCAAATCCGCGGCTGTTCAGCCGGGGCAAATCGGGTTTCATGACAGTCTGCTTGCTGGCGAGTCGTCCGTCAAGCATTAATTGAGATAGGGGCAATCGCCGAGGGCAATTACCCGAAGTGCTTTCCAATGAGAACCTGAAATTGGCTCAACTCGACCGGCTGACGACGAACTCGGTCATCAGCGTGAGAATGTTCCGAGCGGGGCTGCCCGGCAGCAGGTCGAGCCGGCGGCGGGCGCTCTGGGCGAAGGAGGCGGCGCGGTCGCGGGCGTAGTCCAGCGCCTCGTACCGCTCGAGATACGGCGCGACGAGGTGCGGCTGGCGCTGGTCGCCGGTGAGGAGCTCCAGCAGCTCTTCCCGGTCCGCGGGCGTCGCCAGTTCCAAGGCCCGAATGATGGGAAGCGTCGGCTTCTGCTTTTCGAGGTCGGTCCCCAGGGATTTGCCGGTGGTTCGCTCTTCACCGAGGACATCGAGCAGGTCGTCGGCAATCTGGAAGGCGATGCCGAGGTCACGCCCAAAGCCATCCATCTCGCCGGCCAGTTTTTCGGAGGCTCCGGAGAACAGGGCTCCCAACCGGCAACTGACGGCAGTCAACTCGGCGGTTTTTCCTTCGATAATGCTCACGTATTCCTGTTCCGTCAGCTCGAAGTTTCCGCGGCTCCCTTTCTGCCGCAGCTCCCCTTCGCAGACGATGTTCGTCGCCCGGCCAATCAGCCGGCAGCCGAGGACCGTGTCGAGCGTGCTGGCGAGATAGAAGGCATGGGTGAAGAGATAGTCGCCGAGGAGGACGCTGGCTTCGTTGTCCCAGCGGGCGTTGACCGTGGCCAGGTGCCGCCGCATCTCCGCTTCGTCGAGCACGTCGTCATGCACGAGCGTGGCGGTGTGGATCATCTCGACCACGGCCGCGAGCACCAGGTGGTCCCGCCGCACCGGGCCGATCGCCTTGGCCGTGAGGAGCAGCAGCGCCGGCCGCAGCCGTTTGCCGCCGAGCAGACAGCCGTAGCGGACAAGCTCATCGACGAAGGGGTGGGGATTGCGAAGCTCGTCCCTCAGGATTCGCTCCACCTCCTCCATTTCCTTGGCCACTGGTGCGTAGAGAGCCGAAAGCGCAAGAGGAGCCGGCGCACCTTCCAGAGCCGTGGTCGTGGACATGATGGGAGTGATTCCTTTCTGGCGCGGGAAAATGCAAGTGTCGGCGGAAGCGGGGACGGGGTCAACCGTAGCGACACGCGGCCCCGCGTGTCCGCTTCTTCAAAATCGCACGCGGAAGCCTACACGCGGGGCCGCGTGTGGCTACGTATCTAACCGCAATCTCCGCTTACCCTTCACGCACAAAATGGCCGCTGCGGCCGCCGGACTTCTCGTCCAGGCAGATATTGGAGATGACAATGCCCCGGTCGATGGCTTTGCACATGTCGTAAATGGTGAGAGCGGCGACACTTACGGCAGTCAGGGCCTCCATTTCGACCCCCGTTTTAGCGGTCACCCGGACTTCGGCGGCGATTGCGACGGTCATTGCGTCGAGGAAGGAAAACTCGAGCGTCACTCCGTCCAGCGGCAACGGGTGGCAGAGAGGAATCAACTCGCCGGTCTTCTTCGCCGCCATGATCCCCGCCAGTCGGGCGACTTCCAGGACGTCCCCCTTGGCGAAGCCCCGGTCCTGGATTCGCCGTAACGTCTCGGGCTGCATGATGACCCTGCCACTGGCCCGGGCCATGCGCGCGGTGACGGCCTTCTCGCCGACATCCACCATGCGGCTGGCACCGGAGTCGTCGAAATGAGTGAGGTCAGTGGGCATCTGCGTAGTATAGCCGCTTCATGCACGCTTATAATCCCTTCGTGCTCAAACTGAGTTCGCGAACCCCTGCTCCATGTCCGACGTTACCCGCATCCTGCTACAAATCGAATCCGGCGATCCGTCGGCGGCGGAGCAGTTGCTGCCGCTGGTGTATGAGGAACTGCGGAAGCTGGCGGCGGCCAGGCTGGTCAACGAAAAGCCGGGGCAGACGTTACAGGCCACAGCGCTGGTGCACGAGGCCTATGTGCGCCTAGTGGGTGGGGAACGCCAGCAGTTGTGGGATAATCGAGGGCATTTCTTTGCGGCAGCAGCGGAGGCGATGCGGCGGATACTTATTGAAAGCGCCCGCCAGAAAAGCCGCGTGAAACATGGCGGGGGCCAGGCGCGAATGGACCTGGAGAATTTGGAAATCGCGATACCCATGCCGCCGGAGGAACTGTTGGCGCTGGACGAAGCTCTTATGAGGTTGGCCGAGGAAGACCCTGTCAAAGCCAAACTCGTCGAGCTGCGGTTCTTTGTCGGCCTGCAAAATGACGAGGCGGCGGAACTCTTGGGCATTTCGGCCGTAACTGCCAAGCGTTACTGGCGTTATGCACGGGCCTGGCTGCATCGGCACATTGCCGAAGATGAAAGTTCCACGCATAGTCGTCCAGAAATTCCTGAAATTCTTGACACCCACTGATCCCTGGCGGCTCGTTTCGTCGCATTGATGGTAGAAACCAACACCAGGAATGATGCCATGACGAAGAAAAACAGCAACAAAACCGACCCAGAACGCATTTTTACGGCGGCCCTGGAATTGGAAGATCCGGCGCAGCGATCGGCATTTCTTGACGCTGCCTGCGGCCAGGACCGGGAGCTGCGGGCCGAGGTGGAGTCGCTGCTCAAGCACGACGAAGAGGCCGGAAGCTTCATCGAACAGCCCGCAGTCGCTCCGCCGGGGACCATTGCCTATCAACCGGTGACCGAAGGGGCGGGGACGACCATCGGTCCCTACAAGTTGCTTCAGAAAATCGGCGAAGGGGGCTTTGGCGTGGTCTACATGGCCGAGCAGCAGCAACCCGTTCGCCGCAAGGTCGCGCTCAAGATCATCAAACCGGGCATGGACACTCGCGAGGTAATCGCCCGCTTCGAAAGCGAGCGGCAAGCCCTCGCCCTGATGGACCATCCCAATATTGCCCGAGTCCTGGATGCCGGTGCCACCGTCAGCGGCCGGCCTTACTTCGTGATGGAGCTGGTTAAGGGGGTGCCCATCACGGAGTACTGCGACAAGAATAACCTGCCGACCGAAAAACGGCTTGATCTCTTCGTCACGATCTGCCACGCGGTGCAGCACGCCCACCAGAAGGGGATTATCCACCGCGACATCAAGCCGTCCAACGTGATGATCACGCTCCACGACGGCAAGCCGGTCCCCAAGGTGATCGACTTCGGCGTGGCCAAAGCGACCAGCCAGCAGCTCACGGAGAAGACCCTGTTCACAGCCTACGGCCAAATGATTGGCACGCCGGTTTACATGAGCCCCGAACAGGCGGAGATGAGCGGCCTGGATATCGACACTCGCAGCGACATTTATTCTCTCGGCGTACTGCTTTACGAGCTGCTCACCGGCACGACTCCCTTTGACGGCAAACGGCTCCGCGAGGCCGGCTATGTCGAGATGCAGCGGATCATCCGTGAGGAAGAGCCCCCTCGACCCAGCACGCGGGTCAGCACGCTGGGGGCGGCTCTGACCGTTGTCTCCAATCACCGCAGCACCGACCCGGGCAAGTTGCGGCAACTCCTGCGCGGCGATCTGGACCTGATCATCATGAAGGCGATGGAGAAGGAACGGACCCTGCGGTACGAAACCCCCAACAGCTTCGCCCAGGACGTCGAGCGGTTTCTCAACCACGAAGCAATCCTCGCCAGGCCACAATCCACCCTCTACAAATTGCGGAAATTCGCGCAGCGAAACAAGGCTGCCGTCGCCTCGGGAACTGCGATTGCCGCAGCGCTCCTCTTGGGAACCATCGTCAGCACCGTACTGGCGATTCACGCTTACAACCAAAGAAACCAGGCGCGGGGAAATCTGGTTGCACTGAATGAACAGCAGGCCGAAACGGAATCTGCCCGCAAGAAAGCCGTGGCGGAAGCCGCGCGGGCCAAGGCGGCGGAAAAGGCTGAATCGAGACAAAAGGGACTGGCCGACGAACGGGCGAAGGAAGCGGAAAAAGCCCGCATGGCCGAAACCGAGCTGCGCGCAGCCGCGGAACAGAAGCGCCGCGACATCGAACAGCAAAAGGCGGAAATCGAACGTCTGAATACGCAGTTTCGCGGTGCCATGGAAGAGCAGCGCCAAACCATCTATGCGGCCGAGATGAACCTGGTGCGCCTCGAGGCCCAGCGCAACAACTTGCCGCGAATGCGGGAATTACTGTTGCGACAAGTGCCTGGCATCGAACAGGCGGACCTGCGAGGGTTTGAATGGAGCTACTGGTATCGCTTTCTGCATCGTGCCAAAGTCGTCCAGCGTTTTGACGAGATCAATTCGGAAGCCGCGCTGGAAGCACTCTTCATTGTCCCGGGAGGAGAGCTCGTGGCTTGTATGCGGCGGGGAAAAACAGATCTCATCGAGATCTCGACGGGTAAGGTCCGCCGCAATATTCCGGCCCGATTGGAATGGGGCGCTAACCGGACTTCGCTGGATACCAGCGGGCGGATGGTCAGCGGGTATGCCGACACCATGGGAACTTTCCGCGGTCCCCGCGTCCGTCCCACACCCACACGTGGATTTGAGGTTTGGGACGTGAATGGCGAGAAGCGGTCCTTCGATTTCCCAGACGACAGTCTGACGCACGTCAGTTTCTTGAAAATCAGCCCCGACGGCCGCTTCGTGGCCGCGATTGGACTCGACCCGTTACACAAACCGGAGAAACCGGCAGTTCGGATCCTGGCCTGGAACTACGAGACGAGAGAACTGGTGCAAAACCTGGTCGAGTCCCGGGAGCTCAACCGGCTTCAGTTCAACGCCGACGGGTCCAGGCTCGCGGCTTTCCTGTCGCACAGCACAGCTCGCCAGAAGAACATCGTCCGAGACGTTGCCGTGGTGTTCGATTTGGCCTCGGGGAAGAATCTCGGCGTGGCCCGCCACGACGACGACATGGACACCATCTACTTCCTGCCTGATGGAAAGGATCTGTTGTTTTCCACCTTGGGCTGGAGCGGGAGAAACCGCAAGGAATTGTATCGCTGGTCCATCGGCGGCGAGCTCCGGCGGCTGGGGAATGAATATATGCCCGACTATGTGCAAGGGGAAGTCAGCCCGGACGGCAGCCTGTTCGCCGTCAGCGGACACACCGTTTCCACCGTGCGGCTGATCGATACGACGACGGGTGCGGTCGTAAATACTCTGCACAACGAAGGAACCACCATCAGTTCTCTCACATTTTCCGCGGACGGCAAGCAGCTCCTGGCTTGTGGCACGTCGGGGGTGGTGTTGGCTTGGGATCTCAGTCAGGACGAGGATCTGTTCCGATTGAGGGCTGATCCGATCGACGGGATTCTCTGCACGCTGAGCGCCGATATGTCGTCGCTTGCCTATGCGACTCAGCAAGGCGGGATTCGCCTGCGCCGCCGCGACGGCAAAGAGACGATCGTGCGTCCGGACAATCCCGCCATCGTGGGAGTCTCGGACCATTTGCTCTTCAGCCCAAACGGCAAACTGCTCGTCCATTCGCTGAGGGATCGCTTTTCTTCCAGGCCTTCGGCGGCCAGACCTGCCAGCTCCATTTACATCCATAGCGTCGACTCCAACCAGGAACTCTGGACCGCTCAACTCCCTTCCGTAATGTTCACGCGGGATGCGGCTCTCTCTACCAACGTCCGATTCCAGGGAGGCATCCACTTCTCGGCGGACAGCCGCCGCCTGGCGGTCCTCCACGGGAACCAGATCCATGTCTACGACTCGGCGACGGGGACCGTAGTTCACAGTCCAAAACCAGTGGACTCGCAAAGCGTGTCGGCGATGTCCGATCTGACCTTGCAGCCTGCAACCGGTCGCATAGTGGTTGCACAAGTGATGAGGCAGGCCGAGGATCAGGCAGTGCTACACCTGCTGGATGCTCTGACCGGCGAGCGGATCGCCGAGCAAGACGTGACTGCAATGCCTCCCGTGACTCAGATCATCATTGCCCCCGACGGTCGGCACGTCGGCTTGGTGCGGGGTTCGGCAAAACGCGTGGAGGTTTGGGATCTCGTGGAAAAACGGCAGAAGATTGGCGCGGTGGGTACCAGTCTCGTATTTAGCTCTGATGGCAGCCGGGCTGCGGCCGTTGAAACCCGCGATAGTGGCTTGCGCGGCACAGTTATGAATTCAATTCTCAGAATCGAGCAGATCAAACTCTGGGATACGGCTGCCGGGCGGGAACTCTCCACCGTCAGCCTGGTGGGCAATCGCGCCGATGAGGTCCGGTTCAGTCCCGACGGCCACCGCTTGCTCTCGCTCCACGGCAAGCGACCGATGTCCGGTGGTGCCGTTCCCGAGGTTCGGCTGTGGGACGTGACGTCGGGGCGGGAGATGATGACCATTCCCATCGCCGACGTGAATCACTACCTTTGGGACATTGTCTTTGATCCCACGGGAGCCCGCTTCACGTCCATCGTGTTCGCCAAACCGTCTGGCAATGGCGGGGGCTGGGGCGCGGTGGCCTATGACGCCACGCCGCTCAGCGAAGCCGAGGATGCCGTGCTGGTGGCGCGGCCCCTCGTCGTCGAGATGTTCCAAACCAAATTGCTGGCGAAGGATGTGATCGCCGCTCTGGAGGCCAATGCCGCATTACGCCCCAATGTCCGCGAAGCGGCTGTCGCGCTGGCGCGGCAGCGCGGCGACAGGCCCGAGCTCGTCGCGGAAGCCTGTATGCAAGTAATCACTCGTCGGGACGCAAGTAGTGACGAGTACGCGAGGGCTCTTGCGTTAGCGCTCCTCTACCAGCAACTGCAGCCGAACGATCCGCTGGCGACCGTTCTCGTCGGTGCGGCACAGTACCGTACCGGAAAGCTGGCGGAATCGCTTGCCACACTTGCGAAAACACCATCGCCGATATCTGCCCCCCCGGGGGCTACGCCCTATCCGGCCGAAATGCTGCGGCTGTCGTTTCTCGCGCTCGCCAGCCACAAGTCCGGTGATATCGACGCAGCCGCTCGGCATTATGGCATGTCCGTGAAAGAGCGCCGCCGGATCGAGAAAGCGGATCCCAATTTCTTCTCCACCACCTGGTCACTGGACTCGCCGCGGGGCGTCGCCTCCGAGGCTATGGCGGCCGTATACGACTCGATCTCTCCGGAGCGCTATGCAAACGTGATGTTTTCGAGCCTCGATGAAAACTCCGATGGCAAGGTTGGACCGGATGAATCCGGCGCTGCTTGGGTCAACTTAAAGCCGTTCGACCGCAATAACGACGGCGGCGTGGACGAGGAGGAATACGTGCGAGTGTATACCGCGTCGCGGCGAGTTCGATTGCCCGTTGCCGAGCGTTTGGAGTCTCTCAACGCGGCCATTCTACGCGAGCCCAACCAGGCGGACCTCTACGTGCAGCGGAGCAGTTTATGGCTCGAGAAAAGCGATTGGGAGAATGTCATTAAAGACGCGGGCGAAGCCATCGCTCGCGATGCGAACCTGGCCCAAGCGTTCCACAATCGGGGCGTCGGGCGGAGCCGCAAAGGAGGAGACTGGGACGCCGCCATCAAGGATTTCGACGAAGCGCTCCGCCTGGATGCCAAGCTGGACCGAACTTACTCCGAGCGCGGCCATGCCCGCCGCCAAAAGGGGGACATCAAAGCCGCGCTCCAAGACTTCGACAAGTCGATTGAGCTCAATCCCAACTACGGCTGGGTTTATAGCGCACGAGGTGAAATTCGGAACATCAAGGGAGAAGTCGATGATGCGATCCGAGATCTCGATCGGGCGATTGAGCTGAACCCCGGCTCCACGGCGGCGAGGTACTATCGTTCCCGCGGCGATATGTGGCGCGGAATGCTGGAATTTGATCTGGCAATCAAGGACTACTCGGAGTTGATTCGCCTTACTCCAGAGGACGCGGCTGGCTACAGCGTTCGCGGTCTCTGCTGGCTGCGAAAAGCAGAATATGCAAAGGCCCTTGCGGACTTTGAGGAAATCCTCCGACGGGATCCTAAGGGCTTTGCCGGTCTCAACAACCGCGGGGCAGCTCGCGCGCTTGCGGGACAATACAAAGAGGCCCTGGCTGACCTGGACGAAGCCTTTCGTCTGAATCCCAAGCTCGCGGCCATTCACTTCTGGCGCGGTTACATTCTGGAGAAGCAGGGCCAGAGTGAACAGGCGAAGACGGCGTATGAGTCGTATATGCAACTGTTCCCCAAGCCTGCCGACGCGTATCGCGACCGCGCCAATCGCTGGTTGGACTTCCACGAGTACGACAAGGCTATTGCCGACGATGACAAGCTGCTGGAACTGGAGCCGGAGAACTCGCATGCTCACAACCACCGCGGCGCAGCGCATCTTCGCAAGGGCGATTACGACAAGGCACTTCAGGACTTCGACGAGGAAATCCGGCTGACACCAACGCTCGCTAATGGCTACAACTCAAAAGCCTGGGTTCTTGCGACTTGCACCGATGATAAAGTCCGTAACGGCAAGGCGGCTGTCGAAGCGGCGACTAAGGCTTGCGAGCTAAGCCAATGGAAAAACTCCGGTTTCCTCGACACTCTCGCCGCGGCCTATGCCGAGAGCGGCGATTTTGAAACAGCCATCAAGCACCAGGAACAAGTCCGTTTGCTTGCGCACCCTGCCAAACACCCGGATCACGACGCCCGGCTGACGCTCTATCGAGCCGGGAAAGCCTATCGCGAAAAGCCACTGTTAAACCCGAAAGCCGACTAAAGCAGAGCGAAAAAATCACCTTTACCAATTCACGTTGGAGATTTTGGCGGACGATGCGATGACTTCCGCATGCAAGATGTGAATGTCGAGGTGCCGGCGCCGGAGCCGCTTATCGCGCTACAAGGCAGTGATTACAATTCCGAGACGCTAAGGGAAGCGACAAGCGACCTGTCCCATCTTCGGCTCGTCTGCTCGCGGAGTGAGTGGACTGCCATCGAGCCAATTTCCAAGACACATTCCAGGAGCCTTTCATGCCCTTTTCCCTCTCCGGCCGCGTCGCACTCATCACGGGGAACAGCACGGGCCTGGGCAAGGCGATGGGCCTGGCGCTGGGCAAAGCCGGCGCGAAGGTACCGGTGAACTTCGCCAACAACGAGGCGCGGGCCAAGAAGGCGCTGGAAGAGTACCAGGCAGCGGGCATCCGGACGGCTCTCATCCGCTGTGACGTGACGACGGAGGAAGGAGTGGAGTTCCTGTTCCGAGAGACCGAGCAAAAACTCGGCAAGCCGGACATCATTGTTCCCAACGCCACCTGCGAACAGCCGCTGAAACCGATTGAGGAATACGACTGGGCCTTCTACCAGCGGATGCTGGATTTCTTCATCAAGAGTCCGTTCCTTTTGACGAAGCGGGGGCTCGCGCACTTAAAGCAGCAGCGGTGGGGCCGAATCATCAACATCACCAGCGAGGTATATCACCGCAGCGTCTCGCCGTTTAGCGCCTATGTCGCGGCCAAGGGGGGCCAGATCGGCTGGTCGCGGAGCATGTCGCAGGAGCTCGCGCCGTTTGGGATCACGGTGAACATGGTCGCTCCAGGGTGGATTCCCGTCGAGCGGCACGAAAGCGACCCGCAAGAGGTCAAAGACGCGTATCGGGCGCTCATTCCGATGAAGCGCTGGGGCGTGCCGCAAGATGTGGCGGACGCCGTGCTGTTTCTGGCGAGCGAGGAAGCCGGTTTTGTCACCGGTCAGACGCTGTGCGTGAACGGCGGCATGACCCCTTGGTGATTAGCGATACATCGGGCTGCCAGCCGGCTCATTTTCCGGTGCGGCGGCATTTTCCGGTTGGTCAAAGCCGGCATTGCGAGTGCCATAACCGCCGGTGCTGCCGGGCCGATAGCCCCCGGAGCTGGAGAGTGATGCGGGAAGCGTCACGCGACCCGTTTCGCTGGAGGCAGCGGGCGCGGTCGCGGAACGAGCGCTAGGAGCCACGGTGTTTGGCGGACCATACGATCTCGGCGAGGCCGATTCAGCCGGAGCTTCTGGGTTCGAATCGGTCCCGGCCTCCGGCTCATTGCCACCTACCGCGGGTGATGTCTCGTCAACCGAACCATAGGCGCTGGGCTCGGTCGCTGTTGCGGCACCTTCGCTCCCGCCATAGACGGATCCAGCCGAACTGGCTTCAGGACTTTCGGAGGCAACTCCACCGCTGGATGCAGCTCCGGCCTGACCACCTGTTGCCCCTCGGTTGTCGGCAGTGCGATAGTCTTCCGTGTTACCGTACGGACCGACAGCGGCCGGACCGCCGCTGACAGCATTCCCTCGGGGAGCACCGCTATAGCTTGCGGCGCTGGCGGCTGGACCGCGAGGCTGAGTACTTCCCGCGTATCCGCTGGGTTGTTGCGATTGCATGCTGAAACGGCCCACCTGCATTCCGCCGGCGGGAGCGACCTGTCCATCGGTTGTGGCTGCCGGCTGCCAGGTCGAGGATGCCGCAGACGGATAGTCGTAGGCCTGCGAAGTAGCGGGATAGCCGGCGACGGCGTTCGTGCCGGGGGCGCGGTTGGCACTTCCTCCTCCCACGGTGACTCCGGAAGGATTGGCGCCGCCGCTTGCGGCCACGCTCCGATTTGGTTGGCCCGGTATGCTCGAGGGTGCCGGAGCCTGCGTGCTCGGCTTGCTGATGTTCACGGCGGTGGAGCTTGGGCTGCTCGCCCCGCCCCAAGCTGACCAAGGGGTGCGCCAGCCACTGGCGGTTCGACAACCAGAGCCAAGCAACATCAGGGGCGCGACCATCAAGCTGCAAACAAATGCACGACGCCAGGCGGCAATGACCATATTCGCGGCATCCTTTCCACGGACTGGTGGTTTCCTTCGGCCAATATCGACAAGGGAGATTTTACGTCGCCGGCAGAAGCCGCACTTTTGGTGCAAATTCTCCAGACGGAATTCTCCCGGATCGCCAAGCAACGCTTGCGACCACTCAGCCGAAGAGATTTCGGGCAAATGTTAGGGAGGGTTGGCCAGCCGGTCAACGGCAATTGGGCGAGAAACGAGAAATCTTCCGCCGTGTCGGGAAGTGTGAGAGTCACCGCGGATTCCCCAACCAAGCGCAATGTCAGGCACAAACCGGACTTTCTTCCCGCTGTTTCAGCCGCCCCCCAAATCGGCTCGATAGAGGGACGATGTGCAGTGCTAGCTGCGCTCGCCCAGCGTTCTTGAAAGCTGGCTGCGCATGATTCTTGAATGCGGGCTGCGCACTGGGGAGGCAACTATGGAATTCAATCGCAATCAGTGGTTTCTCGCGGGAATTGTCGTCCTGCTGCTCGGGCTGCAGCTTCGGTACGTGGAGACCTTTGTGCTCAACGAGCGGACCACCCAGTTCCTGGCCCAGAAAATGAAGGATGCGGAGCTGGTCGCCAGCAACGACGTGGGAACTTCGCTCGCGGCGTCGGCTCCTGTCGCGAAAAAGGCAGTCACGCCTCCTCGCTGGATTGGCTGTATGCTTGTTTCCGCGGGCAGCGTGCTGCTGCTCTATAGCCTGGCCATGAAGAAGCCGGGGGCGTAGCGAGCTTAGTTTCGTTCTGTCCGCTCGGTGCTGAAAAAACGGCGGCCATTTTGCGGGACCATTCCCTCGCGAACCGGCGACCAATTTCGCAGCCGCACCCCATCTTGCGATTGCTCAAACACGCCGTTGCCAGGAACAATCAGCCGGACGTGAACTAGCCCAAAGTTGTCGACGCCCCTGCTGAATTCCGGATGCACCGCGTCAATCGGCAGCCGCAGGAGGATTCCGCTGGGGCCGATTTTTTCCGGCTCGACTCTTTGCGACCATCGCTGCACAAGCTCGGTCATCCAGCCGCCGCTTTGGGGAGCTTCGTGATATTTCCGCTGGCGAGCCGCAATGAGCTCGATCTCAGCCGTGCCATTCACCGCCACGGTCTGGCCGTTTTCATCCAGGGGGGATAGCTGCACGCAGATGCCGTCGGTTTCCACATCTGCATCCCAATTGGCCAGCCAGGCATCGATGCGGATGAAGGTAACGCCGGGTGACGAAGGTGACTGTACCTTCGCAGCAGCAATCGGGGGCGGCAGTTCTTCCGGAGCAGGTGCTGCGGATTTCACCCAAGCGCAGACGGCACGCAGCTCAGCCAACTCGACATTCTTTCCCTCCAGTCGCGCGGACACGACCCGCTCCCAAACAATCGGCCGGCTGACGCTCCCTCCTCCGTGAGAAAACCGCAGCCACAGCAGCTCTTCGGTTCGTTCATCGACATGCGCTGTGAATTCCCGCCCGCTAACCAACTTCACAGTGAGCAGCCGTTCCTCCGCGGGCAATCTCAGGCCGAACACCAGAGAGCAAACTGCGACCAGAATGCACGCTCGCATCAAAGGTCTTGTGGAACGCATTTCTGACCTCTCCTCCATCCGCAGCTATGTTCACAACCAGGCCGGTGGTCAGAGAACGCAAGAGATGTGCCCCACTCGAAAGCCGAGCGCCGCACACGGCCTAAACCCAATCGCTGCCGGAACTTCGCGATCAACTGCCTCTGGATCGCCGTGGCCCTTTCGATACGGCAACGTTGCCAAAACGCAACCTGGGGCCTTTCGACAACACCTTCTCTCTTTCCGGCGAATTTGGGCCTCGCAGCGGGCTATGCTTTGGCAGGGTTGGAGCTACCAGTTTTTTGGATTCAAAGCGGAGCAGAAGAAATGCAGTGGCAAGCTTGGAAACGGCCGATGACCTTTTTGGCCTCCGTCATCGCCATCATTGCGGTCATACACCTGGCCTTTGCGGGCGAGAATTCCCCAGCCGAACCCCGCGGCAAGCAGATGCTCCGCGAAGGGACTCGCCTGCAGGACACTTCCGGCCGGTTTGAAGCCGTTGGCGAGCGTGTCAGCTTTGTGCTGGCCGATTCGGGCGAGTCGGTGCGGGTTCTCGAAAACCTCGCCCTGGAACGCATCTCCCAGGTTCTGGTCCAAAACCCGGCCGGTCCCCAGTGGACCATCAGCGGCACCCTGACGGAGTATCGCGGCAGCAACTTCCTGCTCGTCACCAAGGCCATCCAGACAGGCCAGGCCGCCCCCCGTCCATCGACGCCGGCAAGTGGGATAGGCACTCGCACCCAGGTCGATTATTCTGTTCCTGAAGCGAAAGCAACCCGCACAATCAAGCAGGAACCCCCTCGTGACAAGCACCCCTGACCCGCATGCTCCTGCTGCCAATTTCTATACGAGCTCCTTCAGTGCCGAAACTCGCCAGGAATTGAAGGAAGAAGACAGCCAGGCCTGGACCGCCATCGTGGTTCTGCTCTTGGGAATCATCTCAACCGGTGTCGTGCTGGCGGTAATGTGCGTCCTTCTGACCACCCGCTACATGACCTGACTTGCGGCACTTACGTCCAGTCGCGGCGATGTGAATTGCAACTGACAGGCACTCACTCTTTCTATATCGCGTGCACCGCCCAAATGGCCGGTCCTAATCACGTTTTCGACACACGCTAACGGGACGGAATCTTGGTCTGCAGCGCCGTGCGGCTGGGGAGCTTGGGGCCGAGGGCGATGCCGATCCAGCCGTCGTGGATGACGAACTGCGTGACCTGCTGGTCCTTGAGCTCGGGGGATTTGGAGATCCGTTCGTTGACGAGGTTGAGCTTGCGGTTGCGGGAGAGGACGCGGTCAAAGATTCCCGCCAGCATGACACGGTCGCCGAGCTTCAGCGGGGTGCCGCTTAGGCGAATGCCCTCCTTCTCGTCGCGGACCAGATTGGCCTCCAATTGATCCGGGTGTGGCACATAATAGCCGACGACGATCAGGTTTTTGAAAGTCTTCCGGTTGGTGTTAATCGTCAGTTCCTTGAGGTGGATGCGAATCCGCAGGCGGCCGTCCTGACAGTCAATCCGGACGGGATCGTGATTGGCGAACGTGACGAACACGCCTTCAGGCAGGTCATCGGGAACAGGGACTTGCTGGTCCCCAAAGCGGGTTGTCATTTCCTTGAACAGCTCCTGGAGCTCAATCTTGCGGCCAGCGAGATGGAGATGGTCGAGGGCATTGTTCAAGGCTGTCTCGTGCAGCTGCACCGAGAGGAGGCTGTCTCCCGGTGCCTGCGGCCGTGGGGTGTGGGCGGAAAGTTGCTCGCGGCCCGCCAGCCGATAGCGGGCAATCAGCCGGTCCTGGGTGGTTTCGAGATCGACGGCGGTCGGATCGAGCTGCAACTGCTGGAGCTGGGCGACGAGCTTGTTCTGAAACTCCGCCTTGGCCTTTTCGATCCGCTCAGCGACTTGCTGATCGAGCGTGCTGGCAGCCCGGTTGATGATTTTGGTTTCCACTTCCTGTCGGGCGGCCGGAGTCTTCATTTCGTACTGGTTGCGGGCGATGACCCGGGCCAGCGCGCCGAAGATGAAGATGTTGTCAAAGTCCGTCTCGAAGTCATTGAGCTGCGATTCGGCTGCCGCCTCCGCTTCGGCCTGGTGCGTGCGGATGCTCTTGCGGTCAATCGTGAGCTGTTTGCGGGCGCGGTAGGAGGCGGCCCCGTCCTGATAAAAGGTCGCCGGGCCAGAAGTGGATGCCGTGGACGAGGCGACTTCCCCCTTGGCTTCCAGCCCTAGCCGCCAGCGAAAGCGGTCCGGAAGGAGAACCAGGCGGAGCTTGGTGCTGGTTTCGCTTTGCCCCTGAACGTTGGCACCTTGAATCGTTTCCTGCACCGGCTCGGCGGTCCGCATTTCCTTGGGAAGCAGGCGGTTGACCAGCTCCGCGGAGATTGCGACCCGGACGTTGGCGTTGCGATAATAGGAATTGACGGCTTCGGCCAGCTTGGCGGTCGGTTCATCCGCTGACCAGCGGAGCACGTCATACATTACCGCGACGTTGTTGGCATTGACGCTCTCCTCGTCGCCTTCGTACTTCTCAACCGCGGTGCCCAAAGTCAGCAGATCGACTGGCTCGGCACTCCAGGCGGCAAGCTGCCTGGCGAATTGCTGCAAACCGGGCTTTTCAAACAGCTTGGCCTGCTCCGACGAAAGCTGCGTGGAGTGAAAGCGGTAGAGGATGTCCCGAGCGAGCTTCCGCTCGGCGGGAGTGACTTCGTCTCCCGTCGCACAGAGTTCCTGAAGTTTGTCGAGCATCAGATATTTCCGCCACGCCACCAGGTCGCGAGTGGAGGCGAGCTCTTCCTGAGCTTGCTGGACGGCCGCCAGAATCTGCTGGCTGCTGGGAACGCGCGGTGACTCCGCGCGCTTGCCGGATGCTTCCAGTACGGCCAGTTCGTGCAACGGTTTCCAAATCTCGAGCCGGCGAACGATGGCGAAGCCGGCGCGGAGAATCCGCGAGCGGGCGTCGTCGTCGTCACTTTTGCGGGAGAGCAGTTTGGCACCTTCCGCGAGTTTGGTCAGACGATCAAAGTGTTTCAGAACTGCGGCATCCGCCAGCGTCGGCAGCTCCAGGATCGCGGTGACTTCCGCCTTGGCCTTGGCAACCCAATCAGCAGCCACGGGATCGCTTTCCGCCAGTCGATCAAGCTGGGTGAATAATGAAGCCGGCACGGGCCAAGCCAGACTGATGGGAATTTCCCCGGCTGCCGGCTCGGGAATGGCTTTGAGGCGATTATTCGGTTCTGGTTGGGCAGGAGAAATCTCGGGTTCCGCGGGGTCGGCATCGGTGATGCGGGCGCGCGCGGGTGTCTTGTCTTCCGCGGGGAGCGAAGGAGTTTCGCGAATGGAGGGGTCCAAGCCAATCCGCTCGGCCACCCGAGGGTCGTCGCTCTTCGCAAGACCGTCGGCGGTCGTCGGCTTCTTGGCCGGTTTGGCATCGACCCCGAAAATCTGAGGAGCCACCATCCCGACAATGCCCAGACCGGCCACGCCAGCCGCCAATTGCCAGGATCGCGCGAAGAAAAATCGCCGCATGAGGAGCCTCCACCGGACCAGGTGCTAGCATCCGCTGCCGCGGCGCACCGCTGACAGGGAACAACCAATAGCATCGGCGAGAAAACGGGGCGGATTCGACGGCAAAGCTGGGCCGCTTTTTAATCGTCTCAGTTGACGCATATTCGCGCTGGAAATGCGTGCTAGCGAAAGTGGGAGGGGAATGACTGGACCCTCAATCCGGCCGGCTCCTCAAGGGAGAGGGAGGATTACGGTTCAATCTCGCTCCGGTTGCCGACTTTGACCTTCAGGGTCTGCCGCTCGCCGTCGCGGACAAGTTGCAACTCGACTTCCTTGTTGACGGGAGTCAGGCTGACGAGATTAATGAGATGGCTGTCATCCTCGATGCGAATGCCGTCGAACTGCAGGATGACATCTCCAACCTTGATTTCGGCGGTTTCGGCCGGAGATTTGGGGGTGATGGCGGTCACGCGGGCCCCTTCGACGCGGGTCAGGCCGCTGGAGGTGGCTTCTTCTCCCTTGAACTTGGAATCCAGCCGCACACCCAGATAGGCCCGGACGACGATGCCCTGCTCGATCAGTTGGCGGGCGACGACCATGGCCATGTTGATGGGAATCGAAAAGCCAATCCCCTCATGTACGCCGGTATTGCTCGCAATCGCGGTGTTGATGCCAACGATCTCGCCCCGGAGGTTCACCAGCGGCCCTCCGCTGTTGCCGGGGTTGATGGCAGCATCGGTTTGCAAAAAGTCCTGATAACGGACGGAGTCATCCCCCAGTTGCAAGTCGCGGCGTCCCTTGGCGCTGATGATGCCATAGCTGACGGAGTGCGACAGGCCAAACGGGCTGCCGAGCGCCACCACATAGTCCCCCATTTCGAGCTTGCTACTGTCGCCGAGGCGGGCCGGAACTAGTCCTTTGGCTTCGATGGCGAGTAGAGCCAGGTCGGTTTCGCGGTCTTCCCAGATGCGGGTGGGATGGATGTGCCGACCATCCGAGAGCTTGATGCGAATGTGTTCCAGCGTCGATTTCTTGATGACGTGCCGATTGGTCAGCACGTAAAACTTGCCCGTCCAGCGGATAATAACGCCCGATCCGGCATCCTCGACCTGCCGATGCTGGAGTTTGCCTTCCGCGTCGGTGTGCTGAGCCTCGATGTGGACGACCGTGGGAATCGTGAGCTTCACCACCTTTTTAAGCAAATTCCCCTGTTTTTCCAGCAAGGCCACTTCCGCCGCCAAGTCGGCGTATTGCTGGTCTCGGACGAGGGCCACGTTGGTAATGGGAGCATCCTCGGCCCAACAAGCGGAAATAAAAGCTCCGCGTGAACAGGCTGCCGCCAGCGAAAGACAGAGCGCCCAGTTGAGCTTCATGGAGATGTCCTTCCGTGGACCGTGAGCGGCGAGCGGCGGTGCAAAGTAGCCTGCACACTCCGTGCGCAGGCATGTCTCCTCACAAAGTGAGAGGACTACTTTTAGTCGAGTTCCAAATCGCCGGCGCTTACTTCGCTTTCCGCCATGCCGACGTCGAGAATCCGCTGCCAGTTGGCGCCACTTCCCAGGGAGTTGCCGTTCTTCTCGGCTTCGCGCTGGCACTGGATGCACATGGTGGCGTAAGGCAGAGCCTGCAGCCGGGCCATGGGAATTCCTTCGCTGCAACCTTCGCACAGGCCATAGTTGCCGTCGCGCATCCGCTCCAGGGCGACTTCAATATGCGAGAGCTCGCGGCTTTCGACTTCGGCTAGCTGCGAATTGATTTCGTCTTGCGCCGTGTCCATCGCGGCGTCCAGCATGTCGCCGGATGTCTGCTGGCGGAGCTCCCTGAGGGAATTCAGGTCGCCGGCCAGCGCCTTGCGGAGGGCGTCCCGCCGCCAAATGAGGATTTGCCGGAGGTTGGTGACAGCCTCTTTGCGTGCCATCTGTTTGCCTTTTTCAGGAGTTTTCTCTGGTCGCTTCTTCATGGTTTTCCGGCTGCTGCCGCCTCCGTCTCACTGCCTTTGTCCGGCTGTAACTTGCTCTGCTGCCGGACGATGCGCCCAGCCGCTAGCGTCAAGGATACGTCATGCTGGCGATAGTTCGCGTACATGCCGCACCGAAATGTTACGCACACCGAGCGTGGCAGCGCCAGGCTGCTGACAGATTCCTTGCATCGCCGTCTGCGAACGATGGCGCAAAGTCAATCCGGACAACGAGATGCCGCCATCAGCACCGCACTGGGCGAATTGCCTGCTGCGATTGCCTTCGCCGGTTCTCTCGCACGACACGTGACAAATTCGCTCGGTGACGACAGGGTAGGCCGCAACCGGCAAAGTCGTTTCCGCTTGCCGCCTACCGATAATCGGCAAATCGTGCCTGCGGATACAGGGAATCTGGCCAGCATCGGCAGAATGTGCCGGAGGAATGGAGGCAAGGGGTTATTCCGACGGTACGTTCCTTTGACGCGACAGGGTCCGCGAGCTAAATGACCCAAGGGTCGTATCGCCCCTCCGCCCCAAGACTCAACGTCAGAGAACGCCATGCTTGCCACGCCATTGCCGGATTCGGCCGCTCCTTCACGACTGCTGGGGGCTTCTGCCGCGGAGCTGAAGTTTCGGATTCAGGGAGGCGAGCACAACGGCCGTATCCTGCGGATTACGGCTGTTAAGTGCACCATTGGATCGGCACCGGGCTGCACACTGCGCCTTAGGGGTGGCGATTTTGAGCCCTTGCACTGTCTGATCCTGGCGGGTCGAAATGGGACCATCATCCGGCGGAATTCCCCGCGGACCTACCTGAACGGCGGTCCGTTTGAAGATGCAGCCCTTAAACTAGGAGATGTGCTCAGAATCGGCTCGATGGAGATGGCCGTAGTGGCCTGTCCCCAAGCTGCTTCGGCATTGCAACCGCGGTCGCAGCCGGTATCGGAGTCCACAGAGTTGGGATTCTACAAGCAAGACCAGCGCAGGCTGGCGGCGGAACTGGCGGCGATGGGGGAAGTGCTTCGTGCGGCGCAAGAGCAGCTTGAACAAGTGGAGCGGAAAAGCACGGAGGCGATCACCGAGCAGACCCGGTCGTTGAGTCAACGCCGCGAGCAGCAGGCACAAGACCTGGAGAATCTCCTCCGCCAGCACCGCGAAGAGCGAGCCGCGAGCCAGTCCCGAGAAGAGCGGCTGCAGACGGAGCTGCGCCAGTCGCAGCAACGCAACCAGGAGCTTGAATCTCGCCAGGCCCAGCGGGAAATCGAATCCCAACAGCAAGTGGAAGACAAGTGCCAGGAAGTGCAGACGTTGCAACAAGCAATTCGCGCCGAGCTCGAGCAGCGCGATCAGGAGCGGGCAACCAGTGCTGCCCAGCGGCAGCAACTCGAAGAGAAACTGGCTGCTGTTGAGAACGATTTACTCCAATCGGCCAGCGAACTTAGTTCGCAGCGGGAAGCTTGCACCAACGCGACAGAGCAAGTGCGAGCGCTGGATTGCCTGCTTCAGGAAGGCAAACAGAAAGGCCAAGAGCGTCAGCAATTGGAAGAGCAGCGGCAGCAAGAACAACTGCGGGAGCAACAGGAGTTCGCTGCCGCTCGCAGCCAACTTGAGGTTGTCGTGGCCACACTCACGCAGCAGCTGCGACATCGCGAGGCCGAACTGGAAACGGCCCAGCAGCGTGGAGTGGAATGCGCCGACACACGGACTCATTCTTTGGACGAAGCCCTCAGCGAGATTCGTGATCTGCAAAGTCAGCAGACCCGGAACGCAGAAGAGTACGCCGCGTCCCGAGCGCAAGTCGAAGAGCGGATTGCCGATTTGACCGCGCGGCTGATCGAGAGGGAGAAGGAGTTGGCTCATCGTGATGAGGAGTTGTTGGAACTTCGTCAGCGCGCCGCCCATTTGAGCGCTGCCGACCTGATGGTCAAACAATTGGAAGAGACTCTGGCTAACTCCGCTTTGGCACAACAGGCGGAGAGAGAAGCATGGCAACAGGCGCGCAGTGAGCTGGAGGGCCGGCGGAGCGAACTGGAGTCGCAGCAGAATGAGCTGCTCATCCGCCGCGACGAATTGGCAGCTCAATGCAGCTCAAGGCTGGTGGAAATCGGCAACCTGCAATCACGATATTCGGAACTTGAAAACTCGCGGAATGAGCTCCTGACCAGCGTGGACCAGGCCAGCGACAGGGAGGCGGCCGAGCGGTGGCAGGCGGAGGCCCACCATTGGCAACTGCAAGCGGAGGAAAGGGCCAGTCAGATCAGTCAGTTGACACAGCGATCTGCGATCCTGGAAAACGAGATTGTCGAGCTCAAGGGAGTGGTCCTCTCGGCGGACCTGGAGGCTACTCAGAAGCAGAGCATCGAGGATTTGAGCACGCAGCTTGAATTGCAGCGGAAGGAGTTGGCGGAAGCCCGCAGTATACTTGAGGCAGAACAATCGCAGCACGAGCAGTCATTGACGGAAGCTTCGTCGCGCGAAGAGGTGTTGGCCCGCAAGGAAGCGGATCTACGCGAGCGGGAAGCGGCCTGGGAGGTTGCTCGTGGTGAGCAAGTGGTCGCTCTGGAGGAACGCTCGAAGCTCATCGCCTCGCAAATCGCCCATTTCGAAGCCGAGCAAGCGGCGCATACCCGCCAGCAAGCGACCATCATCCACCAGATGTCGTTTCTGGAGGATCGCGTACAGGAGTTAACCACGGCCAGTGAGTCCCGCTCTACCAACTCGCCTTTCGTCATTCCCAAATTGGATGACCCCTCCTTGATGGAAGGCGTGGAGCCGGCGGAGCAGCCATACATCCGAGCCGACGCGCGCCAGGTTGAAGCCGCCGGCACTCCAGTCAATCAGCCCCAGGAAATGCCAACTTCGCCCTCGGCCGAAGTTGCCTTGCCTGAACCCGTCAGCGAAGCGAATCCAATTGAAGAGGACTCCGTGGTGAATCGGCTGAAGCAGGCCGGTTTGTGGAAGGGGAGTGACAGCAACTTCGAGGAAGGATCGATAGCGCCGGCCGAAGATGTGGCGGACGATGTCCAGCCGTCCCCGGAGCAGGCTGTGGAAACAACCGCAGTCTACAATCCGCCGCCTGCCGGCAATCACGACGACGAAGATTCCATCGAGCAGTACATGTCGCGCCTTCTCAACCGTGTTCGCGGAGGGAACACGCCTGTGGCGGGCAGCCAGGCTCCCGTTGTGAGCCAGCCCGCAGCCGCCAAGCCTGCGCCGGCCAAGAACGCCGAGGTCGGTGAAAGTCCCGCCGAACCCAAGGAGTACCTCCCCCGCGCGCAGGCCCCTGAGCTGTCCGAACGCATGTCGCTAATGCGGGAATTGGCCAACTCCGCCGCCAACTCCGCCCTCCACACTCACGACCGGCAGCATCAGAAACGCGATACCAAGCAAAAGTCGTTGGTCGCCTTGATTTCATTGATTGGCGCGGCAAGTCTGTTCATTGCCGCCTGCGTCACGGGATCGTTCTTGGCTTGGATTGGCTCGATAATCTTCGTGGCCGTTTGCTGCGTCATGTGCATGCGGGCCATCACCGGCGGCTTTCGACAAATGCGGCTCACACAGCCTCAGGAAATCGGCGAAAGCCAGGGAGCCGCGGACAGCGCTGCGGCAAGCAGCCAGAAGTAGAGCCGGTCAATCGCCGGCCCTGCCGCACAACGGGCATTGGGAGGCGTTAACGCTGGCTGAGGAAGCGGGATCGTCCGAGCGGAACGCCTTGGTATCCCGCCAGCCACACTCGGGACATTTGTGCTCCCAGGCGTGGATTTGCAGATCTCCCCGGTCAAAATAGTTGTATCGGCAAGCGATCCGCGGGGCGTGACACTTGGGACATTCGACCTCGATGGTCTGCGTGGAAGGCATGCCTTCATGGTACTCGTCCGGCGTCGCGATGTGTCGAGGGTCAGCGCCCTAGCACGCCAGATTCTCCTGCCGTAGCGGCCAGCTGCTACTGCTTTTGACCTTTGGCGGCCTTTTTCTTCGCTGGCGCTGCCGGCTTTGGCCGAGGGGGGGCGATTTCGGCGAGGATGCTGCGCTGGTCCTGGTAGAGGATGGCGGCGCGGCCGCTGCCCGAGCGCTCTTCGAGGAGGACCCGATTGGTGAGCTCCTTGTTCCGCTCTTTGCTGACGAAGAGGTAACGGACCTTTTGATTATGGAGTGTCTGCAGCCAAAACTCGTCGCCAGTGAAGACCTTTTGATAGTCCTGGAATGTTTCGATCTTGGCCAGGTGGATGTGGCCGTAAATCATCGGCTTGAGGCGGGCCTTGGTTTTCCAGACGAGGTAATCGGACCAGTCCATGGGGGCGGCAAAGTTGCCGGCCAGGTTGCGGCGGAGGGCTTCGTCGGCGATGTATACCGGAGTCTGCGTGACGGTGATGGGGGCCTCGCCGCGGCTGTTGCCGGTGACCAGGCTGTAGCTGGGGGGAGCAAAGATGGCGGCCATGAAGACGACACCCATCGCCAGCAGTGTCCGCATGGAGGTTGCTTCATCGCCTTCCTCTGCCGCGGCTGGTTTCAGTTGTTTGCGGTAATGGCTCCAGGCGGCAGCGGCATGGGGGACGATGACGACGGGCCATGCGAGAGCCCACCAGGCGAGCATGCGAATCGCGGAGAGGGTCGCCAGGCCAAACAGGGCCAGCATGGCGAGCTCGCCCAGATCCCACTTCTTTACGCCATATTTCATGAGTCCGGCCGTGATGAGGCAGGAGACGATCATCAGGCCGCCGGTCAGGCTGTTGGGCGAGAGGGCCCGCCATTCGGAAATGAAAGAGAGGGTGGCGTGTTCGCCGAAGAAAATGATTTTTGGAAAGATGGTCGGTCCATAGGGATTGAGGCAGGCACCGAGCATCGTGACGAGCAGTGCCAGCCAGGCACGCTGAAAGCGGGCGTCGCGAATGGTCTTGGCAATGTCATTGCCGCTCTCCAGCAGCACCGTCCAGGTCATTCCCGCGGCGTAGCAGCCGAGCATGGCCAGACCCATCAAGATGGTGCCATGCAGATTGGCCCAGAGGGCGGCAACCATCGGCAGCCAAATGACCGGGTGCCACTTCTTCGGCAAATCGGCGCAAGCCAGCAGGACGAAAGCTCCACCTAGTTGCCCAAAGAGCTGTGGGCGGATGGTGCCGAGAATGGGGAGGTCCAGCACGAAGAACGCGGCCGCCGCAACCCAGGCCCAGAGGGGAGAGACCCCTTTGCGAATGACCGCAAGCATTAGTACGCCTGCGATGAGCGTCATCAAGAACGCATGGCCAAAAACGAGCCCTTCATTGCCTAGGCGAGTATGCAATTCATAGCCGATGACCTGCGAGAGCCAGGCGTAGTTGAGAACCGGCTTGTCGGCGGGAGCGAAGGCGAAGGGGTCGGTCGCCGGCAGCGAGCCGTTCTCGACAATCCAGCGGCCGAAATCGAGATGCCCCCACAGATCCGTATGGTTCAGCCGATTGAAGCTGGTCAGCGTGAAGACCACGGCCAGCGCGATGACAGCGTACAGGCCAGCGGCACTGGTGCTCGGGAAATAGGGGCCGGTGAGATTGTCCCTGGTGAGACAATCCGGCAGCGATTCGGAGTGTGTGGCACCGCGTGAGGGAAAGGATGTCGTGCTCATGGTATTTGAAAAAAAGCGGGGTGGGTTTGCCAGCGCGGCCTTTCGCCTGCTTTCGCATCGGCCGCACGTGCATTCCCACCCCGCGCCCCTTGTGAATACAGAAGGCTGGAGGCAGTAAGCAGTAGGCAGAATGCGGCAGATTGACTGCCGACTGCCTACTTTCTGCCCTTCCCCCACGCTTCCATCGGCTCAACGTTCCGCCACAGGCAGAGTGCTCGGGCAGCGTGGGAGTAGGGTCCGTAGGTTTCGGTTAATTCTTTCTGATCAATTTCCAGGAGGGTGCGGGTGATCCACTGGCCCGCGCGGACGATGTTCTCACGGGGAGGCTGGACCTGTTCCGGGGCGAGCGCCAGCCATTCCAATTGATGGCCGGTGACAAGCAGCTTGTCGTGCATCGCGGCGGTTTTAGCTTTCGGATCAGCCTTGGGTTTGGCGGCAGTATTCGACGTCGCGTCAGGCTCTTGCTTGATTTCCGTCGGCGGCGTTCCCTTCGACCACTGCCGGGTCCAAAATCCTTCCGGCGACTGGGCGGCGACCAGCAGTTCGGAGACACGCTTCATGTAGCCGAGCATATTGCGGCGGTCGTTTTTGGAAAGGGCGCTTTTTTGACCGGAGGCTTGCACTGCTTCATCCACGCGGTAGAGCAGGACCATGGCTTCCAGCCGATGCAGGCCGTCGCAGGGGCCAGCTTCGGGGGCCTTTTCCATAAGCTCCTTGATCAGACCGTCGACGCTGATGCGCTCGCCGTACTTGTTCCGCCATTGTTTGAGCGGATAGAGGTAGCGGATGTAGCTAATGGTGGACCATTCAAATTCGAGGCGGTCGAGATAGAACCTTCGCATGGAGTCGTCGAGCAAATCGCCAACTTTGGCGTCACTGCCGCGGAGATGCATGGGGGTATCGAGGGGCGTGCCGGTTTCGGCGAGCGTGGCCAACAAATCGTCCGGATGGTAGCTGGAGGTGGGGCGGTATTTGCCGCCGTCATCGAAGATGCGAGGCTGAATGCCGTCTTCACCTTGAAAGAAAAGGGCGGGTGTTTCCTTGCCGGCCCATTTTTGAAAGATGGCATCGTCCAGAAAATAGCCGAGCATTTCTTTGCCAGAGGGAATCTTCGGGTCGCCAAAATCCGCGTCCTTTCCCCATAGGCGAAGCGCGTGGACCAAATTGTTGGTGTTCACGGGAGACGCCGGCGGCTTGACGCGGTCGAGAACCTCGGCGAGCTGTTTGTCGGTGCAAAGGCGAGGCTCGTCATACGTTGGCGCGATCACCGCCGGCTCGTTGCGCGGGGCGGCAACCTGGCCGGGCGACTGCGGCGCGAGCGCGCCACTGACGAAGCGATAAGCCGTCAGGGCCGCCAGCAGCAGTAGCGGGGGAAGCGCGATGCGTGAGAGGGACTGGAGCATGGTTGCTTACAGAAGCCCAAACTTCTTCATTTTGTTGTAAAGGGTGACGCGGCTGATGCCGAGTTCGGCGGCGGTTTCCTTGCGGCGGAAGTTGTTACGCTTCAGGCAATCTTCAATGATCCGCTGTTCCAGAACATCCACGCGGGCCTCGAGCGAACTGGCCAGCAGCCGGTTTGTGGCAGTAAGTGCCGAAGTGCCACCGCCGCTGTCGAGCGTACTGGGAAGTGTTGGGTTGGGAGCATACGCTGGCGCCGCCTGGTGGGCGGGACCACCGGGCAAGGCACGAGTCGGCGGCGTGATGGGGCTCGGACGAAGTCGAGCTCCCATGCCAGCCGGCAAGGAGAGACTGGCGAGGTCGTCGTGAGTCGGATGGGAAGCGCTGGGATGCATGTCGTGCAGCAGCGCGGCCCCGCCTTGCATATGGCCGGACCCCGCGGAAGCTCGGATCGAGCTGGGTAAATCGTTGACCGCGAGGATGCCGCGATGGCAATAGAGCACGGCCCGGCGAATCACGTTCTCCATTTCACGGATGTTGCCCGGCCAGTGATATTGGCGAAGGGTCTCCAGAAACGCGGGCTCGATCGAGCGGAGCGGAATGTTGTGAGTGCGGCTGTGTTCCAGTGCGAATTTGCGGGCCAGATACTCGATGTCCCAGGGGCGCTGCCGGAGCGGGAGCAAGCGGAAGTTGAGAATATTGAGTCGGTAATAGAGGTCCGTGCGAAAGCTGCCGCCGCGGACCAGCTCTTCCAGATTGTAATTGGAGGCCACGATGAGCCGGGCCTTGGAATGCTGCGTCGTATTGCTGCCAACGGGTTCGTATTCGCCAGTCTCGATCACGCGGAGCAGCTTGGCTTGTTGATCGGGGGGAAGCACGTCGATTTCGTCGAGCAGCAGGGTCCCGCTACCGGCGGCGGCAAACTTGCCTTCACGGTCCTTGTCAGCACCGGTGAACGCACCCTTCACATAGCCAAAAAGCTCGCTCTCAATCAGGTCCGGCGGCAAGGCTCCGCAGGCCACGGTGCAAAAGCGGTCCTCGCGACGATCGGAAAGCTCGTGAATCAGGCGAGCTAGAAATGTTTTGCCACTGCCGGTTTCGCCAATGAGCAGCACCGTGACGTTGTGACGGGCGGCAACCTTGATTTCGTCCATCGTCTCAAACATTTCGGGCGTGAATGTCACGAGCGATTTGCTGCCGCCGTGCAACTCCTTGTGCGGCATGCCGCTCCAGAAGCCGGCGAGCTCCCCTTCCAGATCCTGCTTATCGGAGAGCAGGCGGCGGAGGCGGGTGAAGTCGAGCGGAAAGTCAAGGCAATCATCGACGGCCTTATGGGCCAGCTTGCGCAGTCGCGGAGGGCAATCGGCGTCGAGCAAGCCGTACATCGGCGCGTTCTCGATGGCGTCATCCAGCTCCGCGATGAACCGTCCTGGGGAATATCCGTTGAGAGTGTTACGGTCGAGATGCACCAGGACGGCGTTGATTTCCCGTCCGCTGAGCTTTTCGTGCAACCCGTCCAGGGTCTCGCAAGGAATCAGCTCATGCTTTCCTTCGAGTTGACGGTCAATTTCAACCAGCAGGTTGGGGCTTTTGCTGAACAGGACAATGCTCTGAGTCATACGAGCACCAAACACCAATCGAGGATGAGGGGAAAGCCTGGAGACAAGCGGGTGGGCTGTACGAGGTTTTGAACAGCCTTGTCATTTGCCCACAATTTCCAAACTAATTGGGCCATCTTCTTTACCAACTGCAAATCCGGCTTAGCATCCGTAAATCACGTTCCCCGATTCGGTGAGTGACGAGTTTGCCGACTTTGACGGCGCGCCCTCGCCCGGACCGCTAGCTTAGGGTCGCTTCGATGTGCGGAGCGCGTGTCAATCCTGGCCCTTTGGGAAAGCTTTGACGAATTCGGCCCCTGTGCGTTTCTTGCCGAGGAAACTTGATACGCAGGCGCAGTGCGCCGATGCAAACTAGCGTGCATTTGGTCTGCGCGGCATGACCGGAAAAATCGAGAGGAACTGCTCCATGAATGTCATTCTCCTGACGGTTCTGGCTTTGAGTGGAACCGGGGGCGAAGCCCAAATCGCTTCCGTGGACGACAGTGCTTACGCCGAATGCCCTGAGTGCATCAGTGGTCATTCCCGCAAACTACACGGAGCGACCTTGCACGGCTGCTGTCTGGGCCCCATGCCCCAGACTTGCTATGACCCTCCCTATGGCTGCTACCACGGGTCGCGGTGGAGCAATCGCTATCCGGCCTTTCACGGCACGTATTATCGCAAGGCGTACAACTATCGGAACTATTTCGACTACCCCTGGCATGCGGAGATGCATGAGCCTACCTCGCAGTGGTCCCACCACGTGACGGGTGATACTGGCGCTCCCGCGCCGCTTCCTGCCTTGGAAAACCCCGTGCCTGGAGCGGAAAAGCAGGTTCCGCCCCAGCCCATGCCGACACAAGCTTCGGCCGAGTTGCCGCTGGACGACGAACTCCGTACGATTTTGGCTCAACCGAAACAGGCCCAAGCTCCCGCCAACTCACTTCGCAGCTTGCGACGGTAACTCGGCGGGGGGACACGCTCGCGGAATAAGTGGGTAGAATGTTCCGCTATGCCCTTTCTCATTGGCACGGATGAAGCGGGATACGGCCCCAACCTGGGACCGCTCGTCATTGCCGCGAGCGTGTGGAAGGTTCCGGAAAAAGTGACGGCTGACTCGCTCTATGAGCGGCTGGAGGGAGTCGTAGTGCCAGCTCTTTCCGCCCGGGAGGACTGCCGGCTGCCGATGGCGGATTCCAAGGTGCTCTTCAAGGCGGGTAACGGATTGGAGGTGCTGGAGCGGAGCGTCCTATCCGCGCTGGCAGTAGCGAATTCGCCAGCCCGCACGTGGCGAAAACTCTGGAACTCGGTCGTCCATCATGACGAGCATTGCCGGCGATTCGATTCTCTGCCGTGGCATGCGGGATTCGACGTAGATTTGCCGGTCGATTCGCCGCTTGAAGCAATTAGTTCGGCACTGCGGCGGTTAGAAGAAGGATTGGCCACGGCAAATGTCCGCCTCCTCGAGCTGTCTGCCGCGGCTGTCTTTCCGCAGGAGTTCAACGAGCTGGTTGCTCAGACGGATAGCAAAGGAGAAGTTCTCTCGCTGACCACGCTCCGGTTGGTTGAGCGAGCGCTGGGTCAGCTTCCACCGGGCAGTGTGCAGATTTCCTGTGACAAACACGGGGGACGGGACCGCTATGCAGCACTGATCCAGCACGTCTTCCCCGACTCGCTCGTTGGCATCCGCCGCGAAGGGCGGAACGAAAGCGTGTACCGCTTTACGCATCGGGACCAGCAGGTGGACTTACACTTCCTGGCGAAAGGGGAGCGGCTGCTGCCGACCGCACTGGCGTCCATGCTGGCGAAGTACTTGCGGGAACTTGCCATGAAGCCCTTCAACGAATTCTGGCAGCGGCACATTCCCGGACTGCGCCCGACGGCCGGCTATCCCGAAGATGCACTGCGATTCCACGGGGAAATCGCCGCTGCTCAGAAGGGGCTGGGAATAGCCAATGAAATTCTGTGGCGATGCCGGTAAGAAATCCGCAGGCAATTGGCAACACTAGGACCCCGCCAGCAGACTCACGTGCAAGATGGAAGTTACTGGAATAAAAGTATCCCCCTTTGGCAATTCCAGCATGATGCCGAACTCATCCGCATTAATGAGAATCCCTTGGAGGGGGGTCGGCAATGTAGTCCGCAAAGTCACATAGACCTGTTTGCCAATCCACTTTGCAACGAGGTTCTTCATGGCGGTCCCCCTAAACAGGTGCGACTTTCCTCACCCAATCTTCACCTTCAATTCCGTCAACAGCTTGATGGCTTTGCCGATCTCCGCTTTCTGCCGCTCGGGCTCGTGGGAGATTTCGCGCTCAATGGTGAGCGGGCCGGAGTAGCCAATTTCCTTAAGTGTGCGGAGGTAATTCTCCATGCCGACATCCCCTTCGCCGAGGGCCACTTCCTGACCCCATTCCTGGCCAGGATTCTTGGCCCACTTGCCGTCCTTGCAGTGGATGCTGCGGACGAACTTCCCCACCTTCTTGAGCGCGGCAATCGGCTCGCCGGTGCCATAGAGGATCATGTTGGCGGGATCGAAATTGATGAAGAGGTTGTTACGCTTCACGTCGCCAATGAAACGCAGCAGACCCTCGGCCGACTCTTGGCCGGTTTCCAGGTGCAGGGCCTGGCCATTTTTGGCGCAGTGGTCGCAGACATCACGGGCCACGTCGAGAATCTGTTTGTAGAGGGGACTCGCCGTATCATGCGGCACAAACCCAATGTGCAAAGCGACCACTTTGCACCCGAGCAGTTTGGCGAAGTCGGCGATTTCCTTCATTTCCTGGGTGCGAGCGACACGTGTTTCTGGCGGTACCAAGCCGACCGTCCGCAGCACTGTGGGGATGTCCGCATAGCTTTCCCCTTCAAACCCGCCGAACACCGCGGTCAGTTGGATGTTGTATGAGCCAATCCGCTTCAGGAACGCATCCGCGCTGGCCTGCGTTCGTGTTGCTTGATGGGGGGCATGGATTTGAATGGTAGGGACGCCCAGGTCGTGAGCAACCTCCAGCTTGACGCCCAGTCCTGCGTCCACGCTAGTGAACACGCCGATTGGCCACTTTTCCATGATTGACTCTCCAGATTCACGAACCCGATGCGCAAGCGAGGGAATTGCGTATTGTCTCTACTTTGCAACTTGGGCTTGTGTCTTTGCTACTCCAGGAAAATTCGTCCGCCGTACTTTTTCAGTTCTTCTACTTGGGCTTTGGCCGCATCCGCCAGTGGATTTCCCTTGAGATAGATCCGCCAGAAAGGAGCAAACCGCTTTTGACCCTCGAAATCCTTTTTCGCCATCGTCGCCAATACGGATAGGTCCGTGACCTTATTGCCTTGCAAGAATAGCCAGGTCAATTCCGTGAGGTCGGTTAGCGGCGACAAATCCGCCATTCCCGTCCCTTCAACGTGCAGCCGCTCCAGCCCCTTGCAGGCCGCCAGCGGTTTGAAGTCCTGGACGGGATTGTTCACGAGATACAGGGCGTTCATCTTCGTCATCCCGGCGAGCGGAGCGATGTCCTTGACTTGATTACTCGACAGATCGAGAGCCCGCATATTCGTCATCTTGGCCAGCGGCGCAATGTCCCCAATCTTGTTGTCGCTAATCTCCAGAAGCTGCAGGCCCGTCAACTCGGCGAGGGGGACAACGGATTCGATCTTGTTCTTCGAGAGGTAAACTGCCTGCAGGATTTTCAGATCCTTGAGCGGCGTCAGGTCCACAATCTCATTATCCGATAGCTTGATCTGGGCCAGGCTCTTGCATTTTTCCAGGCCGGCCAGATTGGCGATTTTCTTGCCGGGGATGCTGTCAATCTGCGAAATGTTCACCACATCCGCTTCCACCAGCGGCATCGCGTTGTTGCGCTTCTCAAAGACCTGCTTTCGGACGGCTGCTTCCAGGTTCTTGTCCGGGAACAAATCGTCGGCGGAAATGGGAAGGGCGAGGGACAAAACTCCTGCCGCGGCGAGCAGGAAATGCAGGGCCAATTTCATGGGAATATTCCTCTAGACGTCAGGTGGGAAAGCGGGGCAGGAGATTCAGGGATGTGCCACCAGCATACCTACCCCTGATGGCCCATTCCAGCACCCAAACCGCTGCCGATTGACAGCCGCCGGAACAGGCGGCGACAATGCCCGTACAGAAAGATGGCCTTGATTCCCGCCCCCCTCTATCCCTTCCGCCCAATAACCATGAAACTTTGCATCCAGCGATTCGGCTTCGCGTTCGCGGCGTCCTTACTCGCATTCCAGTCACTCCTGCTTACATCCCTGCGCGGTGATGAGGCGGCGGACGCTTCCGACAAGCGGCTCAAGGAAACCGTCACGTATCTGGCCTCGGACGAGTTGGAAGGACGCGGCGTCGGAACGAAGGGAATCGACAAGGCGGCTGATTTTTTGGCGGCGGAGTTCGGCAAGCTGGGACTCAAGACCGACCTTTTTGACGGCACCCCGTTTCAGAAATTCAAAATCACCACCGGGGCGGAACTCGGACCGAGCGAATCCAACAAGTTGTTGCTGCAGGGTCCTCCGGAAAAGGAAGGGGCCGAGCCCAAGAAACAGGACTTGGCGTTTGGCAAGGCATTTACTCCCATGGCGATGGGTGGAAATGGCAAGGTGAGTGCTCCGCTGGTCTTCGTCGGCTACGGCATTACCGCCAAGGATTTGAAGAAGGACTTTGTTTACGACGATTATGAAGGGGTTGACGTCAAAGGCAAGATCGTCGTCATCCTTCGCAAGGAGCCACAGCAAGAGAACGCCGCGAGCATTTTCAACGGCGTGGCCCCGTCGCGGCACGCTCCATTCGTGCAGAAAGTCACGAATGCCACCGAGCAGGGCGCTGTCGGAGTCATCTTTGTCAACGATAGCACCGAGCTCAAACAGCGAACGCAGCTTGCCAAAAAGCAACTCTCCGATGCGCTCGACGCCCTGGTCCAACTGCAAACAAAATTCAAGGAAGTCAAAGAGCCCACTGCCGATGAAAGCGCCGTTTTCGCCAGCCAGGCCGAAAAACTCGCGACCTCCGCGGCCGAAAGCGCCAAGATGCTGACCAGCGGCGCGGACAGCCTGCTCCCGTTCAACGGCGGCGGCGAGGATGGCTCGGGGCGACGAATCCCCGTCTATTTCTGCCTGCGGGAAACTGTCGACGGCATCGTCAAGTCTTCGCTTGGCAAAGATCTCGCCACGATTGAGAAGGAAATCGACACCGACCTCAAGCCACAAAGCAAAGAGTTGGTGGGCTGGAGCGCCAGTGGCGAGTCAAACATCCTCCGCAAGGAAGCCGAGGTCAAGAACGTAATTGCCGTCCTCGAAGGAGATGGCCCACTGGCCCATGAAACCATCGTCGTGGGAGCGCACTACGACCATCTCGGTTTTGGGGGCGCGGGCTCTTTGGCTCCCTGGACGACCACCATTCACAATGGGGCCGATGACAACGCCTCCGGCACCTCCACCCTGCTCGAAGTCGCCACGCGACTGGCCCAGAGCGGCAAGAAGCCCCGGCGGCGCATTGTTTTCATGGCCTTCACGGGGGAAGAGCGGGGACTTCTCGGCAGTGCTCATTACGTGAAGAATCCTCGACTGCCGCTGGAAAGCACCATCGCCATGTATAACTTAGACATGGTTGGTCGCCTCAAGGAGAATAAGCTGGCAGTCTACGGAACCAGCACTGCCAAGCACTTCGATGCGATGGTCGAAGAGCTTAGCAAGAAACTGAACTTCGTTCTCACAAAGTATGAAGGGGGTTTTGGCCCCAGCGACCATTCGTCCTTTTACGGGCGGAAAATCCCCGTGCTGCATTTCTTCACCGGCACCCACACCGACTATCACCGCCCCAGTGACGACTCCGACAAGCTTAACATCGAAGGGATGCGGCGTGTGGCCGACATGCTGGTCGAGATCATTCAGCGGACGGACGCCACGGATGCTCGGCCGGAATATGTGGAGATCAAAAAGTTCGAAGGCATTCCTGCCGCCGAAGGAGGCGAGCGAGCCGCGTCTCTGGGCACCATGCCGGATTACAACACCAAGGTGGACGGCGTGGTGCTGGAATTGATCATGCCGGGGGGTGCCGCGGAAAAAGCCGGCTTGAAGGCTGGTGACGTGCTGACCAAGCTCGGCGAGCTCAAGATTTCGAACATTGACGACTTTGAAAACGCTCTCCGCAAGCACAAGCCGGGAGACAAGGTGAAGCTCAAGGCGAAGCGCGGGGCCGAAGAAGTGGAACTGGAAGCGACACTGGGGGCCCGGCGGCGGATGTAGACCCCGCAAACTTTTTTTATCCGGAAAACTCAACCTAGCTTCCCGCGCGGGCCGATATTCTCCCCGCTGGTAGCCGCTGCTCCTCTGGCACTTTGCTAGCAAAGCGATTCGCAGGCTGTCTCTTTTGGAAACGGCTCACGACTGACCTTTACGCAGCGGGAACTTCCCGGCAGAATACGGCCTCTTTGGGGCCCCCCGTAACCCCAAAGGACAAGGATTACACACGGCGCGGCGCTCACGGAAAGGGCTGCCGCCGGTCCCCGCAAGACCAAAACCAAGCAAGGAGTGCTGAGCGTGAGATTTTTCTTCCCCGCCACGCTGGTGGCCCTGGCGACCCTCGTCTGTCTGAATGTCGGCATTGGCCAGGAGCGACCGGCTGCCGGTTCTGTTCCCCGAGCCGCCGCGCCCGCGTCGGTTCCCAATGGGACCAACGTGGCCGTCATCGACATTGCTTTCATTTTCAATAACCATTACCGCTTCAAAGGCCAAATGAAGGCCCTCGAAACGGAAGCCCTGGAAGTTCAGGGCGAGATGCAAGCTCGCCAAAAGCAGTTGCAGGCTCTCAAGGACGGTCTCAAGGAATTCAAGCCCGGCACTCCCGACTTCCAAAAGGCGGAAGAAAAGTTTGCCAACGAAATGACCGAATTCCAATTGCAAAACAGCCGCAAGCAGCAGGAAGTGACCCAGAAAGAAGCGGTCATTTATTACGAGGCGTACAACGAGCTGGAAAAGACGGTGGCCTATTTCGCGCAGAGAAATAAAATTGGCATCGTGATCAAATTCGACCGGGAGCCGATCAAGCCGGACGATGGAATCTCGATTCGGCGCGGTCTGGCCCGCAGCGTGATCTATCAGTCCGGTTTGGACATCAGCAACTTCATTCTCACCGAGCTGAACAAGGGGCAGACTGCTCCGCCGCCATCTGTTGGTACGGTTGGTCCTCCTCCGCGCAATGCGAGTGGTCCGACGCCCAAAAAGAAGGGCTAGGGATTCGTGGCAAGGCAATCCTCCTTCCTGGCGAAGGAGGAGAGCCTTGGCTTGGAACTCGGATAGACTGTGCAACCTCGAACTTCACACCACGCTTGATTGAAGTCGCTTGATGAAAACCTTGCGCAAGCAGCGGACCATCTCTCGTACTGCCGAAGTTACCGGGTTTGGTTACTGGAGCGGAAAAAACGTGCGGGTCGAGTTTCGGCCCGCCCCGGCGAACAGCGGGATTGTGTTTGTCCGAGGAGATCTGGATCGGCCGCGGCGCATTCCTGTCGCCGTCGAATACCGGATCGAAGTTCCCCGCCGCACCGCTCTGGCCGCCGACGGCTGCCAGGTGGAGATGGTGGAACATATCCTGGCGGCTCTGTACGGACTCTCCATCGACAACTGCGAAATCTGGGTGGATGGACAGGAAATGCCCGGCTGCGACGGCTCCGCTCAGCCGTTTGTGCAGGCGCTTGATGCCGCCGGCATTGTGGAACAGCCCGCCGCCCGCCGCCGCCTGGTGGTGAACGACATCACTCGAGTGGGGGACGACGATTGCTGGATCGAAGCCCGCCCTCTACCCGCCGGCCGGCTCTCCCTCAAGTACAAGCTCGATTTCGGCCAGAACAATCCCATCGGCAAGCAGGCCATCGAAGTCGCCATCACAGCCGCCAGCTTTCGCCAGGAACTCGCCCCAGCCCGCACCTTCATCCTGCAGGAAGAAGCGGACTGGCTCCGCCAGCGGGGACTGGGGACGCGCGTGACCAATCAAGACCTGCTGATCTTTGGCCCCGACGGAGTGCAGGGCAACGAGCTCCGCTTCGAGAACGAATGTGTCCGGCATAAGGCCCTCGACTTGCTCGGCGACCTGTCCCTCGCCGGCTGTGATCTCGCGGGCCAGTTCATCGCCCACAAAAGCGGCCACCGCCTCAATGCCGAGCTCGTCAAGGTGCTGCTCAAAGAAGGGCAGATGGAGCAAGGGCAGGGGCTGCGGAGAACAGGATGACGTGAATTCCGAAATTCGAATGGCGAATGACGAATTTGGGACGAAGTTATAGCTGCCTTTCATTCGTCATTCGGATTTCGGATTTCGTCATTTCCCCATGCCTTCCCTCCACCCCTCCTCAGTCGTCGACCCGCGAGCCGAACTGGCTGACGGGGTGGAAATCGGCCCGCACTGTCTGATTGGTCCGCGGGTTCGCATCGGGCGCGGGACCCTACTGGTGGGACATGTGACCATTCTGGACCGGGTGACGCTGGGAGAAGAAAACCGCGTCTTTCCCGGAGCCGTGCTGGGAGGGGATCCGCAGGATGTCAGCTTTCGCGGGAGCGATACCGAGCTGATCGTGGGGGACCGGAACGTCATCCGTGAAGGGGTGACGATGAACCGGGCGTCGGAAAAGGAAGACGGGGTGACCACCGTCGGCAACGACTGCTTCCTCATGGCCGGCTGCCATATTGCCCACGACTGCCGCGTCGGGGACCGAGTGATCATGGCCAACGCCACGCTGCTGGGGGGCCACGTGCATGTGCATGACGACGCCAATCTGTCGGGAGGCGTACTTGTCAATCATTACAGCTCGATCGGCAGCTTCAGCTTCACGGGGGCCTTGTCCCGCGTGCTCCACGATGTGCCGCCGTACATGCTGGCCGAGGGGAATCCTTCGAGGGCCCGCTGCATCAACATTGTGGCTCTGAAACGGAACAATTTTTCAACCGAGGCCATTGCCGCACTTTCCGAGGCGCATCGCCTGTTGTTCCGCACGAAGATGGGCCTCGACAACGCTCGCGAGCTGCTGCGGGCCTCGAACATGCTGCTGCCGGCGGTCAACCACCTGCTCAGCTTTCTCCAATGTCAGCACGAAGGCCGCCATGGCCGCGGCCGGGATCGACGGAGGGCCGCATGAGCAACCTGCGTATTGCCGTCATTGGCGTGGGACATCTGGGCAAGATCCACTCCAAGCTGCTCCAAGGGGTGGAAGGGGCGGAACTGGTCGCCATCGTCGATCCGGTGGAAGCGGCTCGCACGGCCGTGGCGACAGACCTAAAAACCCCCTCCTATGCGGACCATCGCCCGCTGCTGGGTCAAATCGATGCCGCCATCATCGCCACGCCGACTCGCTTTCATCACGCCGTCGCGGCGGAACTGCTTCAGTGCGGCGTCCATGTCCTCATCGAAAAGCCGATTACTCCCAGCGTTTCCGACGCCAAGGAGCTCGTTGCTCTGGCCGAGGAACATTCGCTCATCTTGCAGGTTGGCCATGTCGAGCGGTTCAACCCCGCCTTCGTCGCCGCCCAGCCGTTCATTACCGATCCCAAGTACATCGAAGTTTTTCGCACCGCGCCGTATACCTGCCGCTCGGTGGATGTGGGTGTCGTGCTCGATCTGATGATCCACGATCTCGATCTGGTTCTCACGCTGGCAAAGAGCGAAGTCGTCGCGGTCGAGGCCCTCGGCTCGTCGGTCTTTGGACCGAACGAAGACTGGGCGCAGGCCCGGCTCACTTTTCGGAGCGGGTGTGTGGCGAACCTGACCGCTTCGCGCGTCAGCCCGACGACGCAGCGGAGTCTGGCCGCCCACTGGCAAGGTGGCTCGGCAAACATCGACTTTGCGGCCAAGAAGTCGAGCCTCCTTTCACACGCCCCGGTTCAAGAGGAGCCGATCGACGTTTTGAATGCCTCACCAGCCGACCAGGCGCACATCAAAGAGCATTTGTTCCAGGACTATCTGCCGCTGCAGGAGCTGCCGATTGTCGAGACCAATGCGATCCTCGAAGAGCAGCGCGATTTCGTCGCCAGCATCCGCGAGTTCCGCCAGCCGCGGGTCACTGGTCGCGACGGTCTGCGGGCGCTCGACACTGCCGAGCAGATTCTGGCCAGCATCGCCGCCCACCACTGGGACGGTTCCACCAGCGGCCGCATCGGCCCACATTACGACGAGCAAAGTGGCATCCTCGTCAGCCCTCACTGGCAACGCCGCCGCGCCGGGGCGTTCAAAAGGATGGCAGGGTAAATTCCGCCAGGACACCCACTCTGTTCTCCAAACGCAGAGTTTCTTCGCACACTGCACGGGTTATAGGCGACCAGGACATCGGTGGAGTAGGGCAAATGCGAGAATCAGACTACCCTCTATATCCACCGCGGGATGAGCGGCCAACTCGTTCAACCGTAGCATTCCTCTGCGGCCTTTGCGCCTCTGCGTGATGCTCATTCGGAAAATGGAGGGCATCACGCAGAGGCGCAAAGAACGCAAAGGCGGGTATTCCATTTCCGGCGTGCTGCCTCAGACAAAACGTCGTCGGGATGCCACAAAAATGCGCGAAAAGTCACAAATAGAAATCCATCGGTCTCTTTCTTTTTTCGTACCTCTTCGTGGCTCTTTGTGGCCATCCCCTCCCCATCCGAGTCCTTCTGTTCCCGCACCCTTTGGTTTCGGCTACGCCGGCCGGCGGGCTTCCAGGAACAGTTGCGACGCGAGGGCTCAGCCGGGAAAAAGTGGCTCATGGGCAGAATCCGTGGGTGGAATTAGGCGTAACGGCGGTGCTACGGTTAGTGGCGACATTCTGTAATTCGTTTCCCGCTGCCTTGACGCTGGCACCAGGGGATGCGTAAAAGTGTTCAGGTAAAGGAGTGCGACCAGCCGGAACACGTGCGGAGGGGCGAGGAACAAGGCCGGATGCCTGCTCCTTACAAGTCAAGTATGACTAAACAGTAAGCACATAAGTAACGTATCAGTTACATGAATCAAGACATTCGCCTTTTACGACCCAGTGAATCAATTTTCGACGAGATAACCCGCGTATACAGAAGGGCTTGCGAAAGTACGAACAGGCGTGGCGTAGTCGAGAGAACAGCGCGTGAATCATGAATTAAAACGCCCCCTCCGGGGGAGGCAATGTTGGCGGCATGAAAGTGGTGGCCAAGAATCAGGCAAAGGAAATGGCGATGTGCAAAAATTCAGTATGCCGATGGGTGATGCTGGCGCTGGGAATTGCCCTGGCGGCTTGGGGCGGCAGTCACATTTTCCCAGGTGTCCCAGTGGCGGCTCAGAATGAAGTGCCGAGGGTGCCGGTGGGTGAAGGAACCGCGAAATCCTTCGGGGCCAGAGGGGACGGAATCACGGATGATAGCGCGGCCATTCAAACAGCGGTGGAGAGCAAAGCCGGAACGATACGCCTTCCTTCAGGAACCTATAAACTCTCCAAAACCATCGAGGTTGATCTCGACAAGGTCGGCTGGACGGCATTTGTCGGCGATGGGACGGCGCGGTTGATAATGGCCGGTCCGGGGCCGGCGATACGCTTTGTGGGGACGCATGAGGGGACTGCGGATCCCAAGTCGGCGAAAGAGAACGTCTGGGACAAGCAGCGGATGCCGCGGGTGAGTGGCATCGAAATTGTTGGCGGCCATCCCGAAGCGGACGGGATTGAAGCCAGCGGCACGATGCAGATCACGATCGAGAGCGTGCTTCTCCGCGAGTTGCGGCACGGAGTGCGGCTGGTGAAGCGGAACCGGAATGTGCTGATCTCGGCCTGCCATATTTATCACAACAAAGGCGTGGGAGTGTTTCTGGACCACGTCAATTTGCATCAGACCAACATCGTTGGCTCGCACATCAGCTACAACGGCGGCGGCGGCGTGGTGGTCCGCGGCGGCGAAGTGCGAAACGTCCATATCAGCGGCTGCGACATTGAAGCCAACATGGACCTTGCCGGCGAGCTGACCGCGAATGTCCTGTTCGACAGCACCGAAGGCTCGATGGCGGAAGGAGCCATCGTCGGCTGTACGATTCAGCACGCTCGGACGGACACAACACGAAACTCCGCCAACATCCGCATTCTGGGGAAGGGAGTCTTCACCACGAAAGGAAAGCAGCAAGAGGTGAACTGCGGCCACATCACGATTGGAGACAACGTCCTCTCGGACATTCAGACCAATATCCACCTGTCGGGAGCCCGCGGCGTGACCATTACCGGCAACACGTTCTGGCAGGGATACGCCCACAATCTGCTGGTCGAGGATTCGTCGCAGATTGTCCTCGGGGCGAACCTGATGGAACGGAATCCCATGTATGGCTACACCGACGAGGCGAAGAATAACGTCGTCTTCCAGAACTGCCGCGACTGCACGATCAGCGGGTTGCAATTGCACTATGTGCAAGACAGCGAGGCGGGGCTGACGCTCACGGACTGCAAGCGGATGCATATCACGGGTAACACAATCTTCGACTGCGACAAAGTCGGCATTCTCCTCCTGAACCTTGCGGACAGTCGCGTGGCGGACAACATGATTCGGGACGACCGGGCCGGCGGCACGAGCATCCCGCTGAAAGCCGTCGGAGGACGGGAAAACTGGTTCACGGGGAATATGTGGACCGGCCAGCCGAGCATTGACGCCGCCAGCGGTGCCGAGCAGAACAATTTTGCGGCTCAGGTGGAGCGGAGCGGGGAAAAATGAGATACCAATTCGCTCGGAAGTCTCCTATGCCGGTGCCAGCTTGCGAATCGTGAGCTATAAACTAGTTTCGCAAGATAGAGAGAGTGGGAAAGATGTAGGGCTGGAGTCCCGGCTTTAGCCGGGCTCCTATACAGAAGACCGGCTAAAGCCGGGACTCCAACTTTGAGATCCATTTGAATATCCTGTTCGCCAGCAGCGAAGTTGCTCCTTTTGCCAAGACCGGCGGGCTCGCCGACGTCTGCGGAGCGCTGCCGGCGGAAATGACGCGGCTGGGACACAATGTCGCCGTGGTGATGCCCCTGTACCGGCAGGTGAAGAGCAGCGGTTGTTCCCTGGAGCCGCTGAACCTGAAATTTGATATTCCGATGGGGAATAAGATCGTCCGCGGGCGGCTCTTGCGAGGGAGTCTGCCGGGGACCAGCGTGCCAGTCTTCTTCGTCGAGCAGGATGACTATTTTGACCGGGACGAGCTGTATCGCCACAAGGGAGAAGACTACAAGGATAACTGCGAGCGATTCGTTTTCTTCAGCCGGGCGGTGCTTGAGTCGATCCGGATGCTGAAGCTGGCGGTGGATGTCGTGCATTGCCACGACTGGCAGACGGGGATGATCCCCGCGCTGTTGCAAATTGAATACGCCCACGCCCAGGGGTACGAGAATGTTGCCTCGCTGTTGACGATTCACAACCTGGCGTATCAGGGGTTGTTCTCGCACTGGGACATGCTGGTAACGGGGCTGGACTGGAAATATTTCAACATGCACCAGATGGAGTTTTACGGCAAACTCAATCTGCTCAAGACTGGCCTGATCTTCGCCGACGGCATCAGCACCGTCAGTCGAAAATATGCCGAGGAGATTCAGACGCCGGAAATGGGCTGCGGTCTGGAAGGCGTGCTGCAGAAGCGGGCCGATGTGCTGGAGGGAATCGTCAACGGCGTGGACTATTACGTTTGGAATCCCGTCACCGACCAGTATCTAGACCACAAGTACGATGCCAGATCGTGGCAGCAGGGGAAGGCCGCAAACAAGGCCGCGCTCCAGGCGGAGCTTGGGCTGCCGCAGTTGCCCCATACACCCTTGCTCGGGCTGATCGGACGGCTGGCGGACCAGAAGGGGTGGAACCTGGTGGCGGAAGTGATGGGGCGGTGGGTTCGCGAGACCGACGCCCAGTGGGTCATTCTCGGCACCGGCGAACCCCATTACCACGACTTGCTCGGCCACTTCAGCCGCGAGGCCCCTCACAAGGTGGCCGCCCAACTGCAATTCGACGAGCGGCTTGCCCACCGCATCGAAGCGGCCAGCGACATGTTCCTGATGCCAAGCCAGTACGAGCCGTGCGGCCTCAATCAGCTGTACAGCTTGCGGTATGGCACGGTCCCTGTCGTCCGTTCGGTTGGCGGCCTGGCAGACACGGTGGTGCCGGCGACTGACGAGAATCTATCGCGCGGCGCAGCGACCGGCTTCACCTTCGACGCCTACTCGACCGAAGCGCTGGAAACGGCCCTCAGCTCTGCCGTCGCCACCTATCATCATCGCAAGGACATCTGGCAGAAGCTCGTCGAGACCGGCATGGCTCAAGACTGGTCCTGGCAACGAAGCGCGGAGAAGTACGGCGAAGTCTATAAACGGGTGCACCAGCGGCATGCGGAAGCGCGGGCCAAACTGCTGGCGGGGAAATGAGTGTGTTAGGTTTCCAGCCTACCCCACGAAGAGCATTCCGATTTGATAGGTCGCGAAGGCTCCGAGGTAGGCGAGGGCGGTCATGTAGACGAAAGTGAACAGGGGCCAGAGCCAGGTGCCGGTTTCGCGGCGGATGATGACGAGAGTGGAGACGCACTGGGCACAGAGGGCAAAGAACACCATGATGGAGAGGGCGACCGGGATGTTGAGGTTCTTCTCCGCCTTAATGGTTTCTTCGAGCTGCTGCTCCTCGGCTCCTTCTCCTAAATTATAGATGACGCCGAGAGTAGCGTTGACAACCTCGCGGGCGGGGAAGGATGCGATGGCCGCACAGCCGATCTTCCAGTCCCAGCCGAGCGGGCGGACGGCGGGCTCGATGAAATGCCCCATCCGGCCGAGGTAGCTGGTACTGAGGTATTCGCCGGCGATTTGGTTTTCCACGACGGCAAGCTGCGACTGGAGCTTCAGGGCTGCATTATTATTTTCTAGTTCTGCTGGACTGAGTTTCTCCAGTTGGGATTCGAGTTTTGTCTGTTGCTCGATGAGTACGGGCGCAATCTTTGCCGAGTTGTGCGGAAAGTATCCCAGGCCCCAGACGATCACGGAAATGGCGAGAATGAGGGTGCCGGCTCGTTGCAAGAAGGCCCAACCTTGCTCGGTCATCCGATGCCAGACGATACGCAGTCCCGGAACTTTGTAGCTGGGAAGCTCCATCACAAACGGCGGAGTCGCGCCTCGGAGCAGCGTCTTTTTCAGAATCCAGGCGACGAGAATGCCGGTGACGATGCCAATCATGTACATGCTGAACATGACGAGGCCGCGAAGCCAGGGGACATGAATTCCCCAGCCGGCCAGGGTCAGATCGAGCGTGCGGTTGGGGATGAACGCTCCGATGAACAGCGTGTAAACCGGCAGCCGGGCGCTGCAGCTCATGAGGGGGGCGACGAGGATGGTGACGAGGCGGTCGCGGCGGTTTTCAATGACACGGGTCGCCATGATGCCGGGGACCGCGCAGGCGAACGACGAGAGGAGCGGGATGAACGACTTGCCCGAGAGGCCGATTTTGGACATGAGCTTGTCCATCAGGTAGGCGGCCCGCGCCATATAGCCGCAGTCCTCGAGGATGGCGATGAAGCAGAACAGCGTCAGGATCTGCGGCAGAAAGACCACCACGCCGCCGACACCGGCAATGACGCCGTCGTTAATGAGGGAGCGGAGAGCACCTTCTGGCAAGTAACTGGAAACGAGCGATTGCAGCCACGCTGCGGCGTAATCGATGCCGTCGCCAATCATCAGCACGTCGTTAATCCAAAACACCGCCTGGAACATGAGGAGCATCAGCACCAGGAAGAAGAAAGTGCCAAATATTCGGTTCGTGAGCAGTCTGTCGAACTTGTCGCTGAGCGTTTTCGGCCGCACTTTGGGTCGCGTAACAATGTCTTTGAGGACTGTGCCCGCCCACTGATAACGGGCCATCGCTTCCACAGCTGGGATGGGAACGCCGGCAGTTTTCAGTCGCTCTCTTGCCGCCGACACTTCCTGAAGTAGTTCAGGCGTAATGCCGGCTATGCTGGCTTCCGACAAATAGCCGCTGGTGTCGAGCAGCAGTCGCTCGACAAGGTAACGCGGGAGCGGCTTGTCGTCACTCTTGCGGATCAGCTCCTCCAGCAGCGCGACTTCCATCCGGAACTTTTCGGGGAACGGGCTGTCGATGGTCGTCGGTTTTCGATCGACAGCATCCACGACAGCCGCTTTCAATTCGTGGATGCCGAGCTTGCGATTGGCTTGCACCTCGATGAGCGGCATGGGCAATCGTTTGCGAAGCGCGGAGACGTCGAGCGTTTGTCCTTTCGCCGCGACTACATCCATCATGTTGAGCGCGACGACCGTCGGCAGGCCGAGTTCCAGCACCTGGCTAAACAAGTAAAAATTCCGCTCCAGGTTGCTGGCATCGACGATGACGAGCACCACATCTGGCCGGGGCACGTCGCTGCGGCGGCCGAGAAGGACATCGACGGCCACCATTTCGTCCGGCGACTTGGGGGCCAGACTGTACGTGCCGGGAAGGTCGATGACATCCATCGCAATGCCGGCGATTTCCGTTCGCCCGACTTTTTTTTCCACCGTCACGCCCGGATAGTTCGCCACTCTCTGCCGCACGCCGCAGAGGGCGGAGAAGAGCGTGGACTTGCCCGTGTTGGGATTGCCGAGCAAGGCAATCGTGATGACGCGGGGTGAGGCGGAGAGGGACATGGAGTTTACGAAATCACAATTACTTCCACCCGTGCCGCTTCGCTCTTGCGGAGACTCAGTCGATAGCCCCGGACCTCTAATTCCAACGGGTCACCCAGCGGAGCGGCTCCGAGCAGGGTGACCTCCGTTCCTGGGACCAGACCCATTTCCATCAGGCGCAGGCTGATTTCGTCCACCCCTTCCACTTGCACAACCTGGCCGCGGCTGCCGATGGAGAGTTGGGCGAGGGTCACTCGTTGGCTCCCGGACGGACGAGCACCTGGTAGAGGTTGGCGTCCCGAATGCAGAGCTTATTCCCCATCAGTTTCACGATGCACGGCGAGCCAGGCTGGACCATTTCGACAATAATGCCCTGCCGGAGCCCCATCTCATGCAGCCGGTGGATGCTGGCATCATCGCCAACTAGCTGATCGACGTAGGCCCGTTGGCCCGTCGGAAGCAGTTCTAGGGGAATGAGGTCTGGCAAGCTGGGATTCACCATGAAAAGGGAAGCAACTGAGACACAATCTCAACTTGTTTTGTATCATAGAGCGTCGCGTCCATGATTGCAACGCGATGGATTAACGATCCTGTTTTGCCGCTTAGGGCAATGGACAAAATCAGCTCGCGCGGCGAACCTTAGCCGATAGCTTGGTTCATTACGGAATCGCTTCCTCCCGTATCTCCTACCTTCAAGTTTACTCATGCTCGAACGCAAATTCATTGTTGAGAACGCTGCTGCCGTCAAACAAAACTGTGCGAACCGCGGGATGAGCTGCGATGTGGACCGGCTAGTGCAACTTGAGGAGCAACGGCGGGCGAAATTGCTCGAAGTCGAAGAGCTAAACCGGAAGGCGAACGAGTTTGCCAAAAGTATCGGCAAGGCGAAAGACGAAGCGGAACGGAATGCCAAGAAGGAAGAAGGCCGCAAGCTGAGGGATGCCAAGGATGCTGCGCAGGCCGAGCATGACAAACTGGATGCCGAGGCCCGTGAAGTTCAACTGCTCGTTCCCAACATGACCCATCCCGCCGCGCCGGTCGGCAGCGGGGACCATGCCAACGTCGAAGTCCGCCGGGGAAAGTCTGAGGTTCGCAAATTCGATTTCAAAGCACTCGACCATGTGGAATTGGGGGAGAAGCTCGACCTGTTCGATTTCGAAGCGGGAGCACGGACGACTGGGCACGGCTTCTACTTTCTAAAAAACGACTGCGTGCTGCTTGACCTTGCCCTGCAGCGCTATGCCGTGGATGTACTCTCACGGCACGGCTTCACGCTCACGACAACGCCGGACCTGGCTCGCCAGGAAGTTCTGATGGGGACCGGCTATAACCCTCGCGGGCCGGAGACACAGATTTACAGCATTGCGGGGAGCGACTTGTGCCTGGTGGGAACCGCGGAGATCACGCTCGGCGGAATGTATGCCGAGCAAACCATCGACGCCGAAAAACTCCCCATCAAACTGGCCGGCATCAGCCACTGCTTTCGCACCGAAGCGGGAGCAGCGGGCAAGGCAACTCGCGGAATTTATCGCGTGCATCAATTCACCAAGGTGGAGATGTTTGCCTTCACGCTCCCAGAGCAGAGCGATGCCATGCTCGAGCAACTTCGCGACATCGAATGCGACATCTTTGACGGCCTGGGCATACCCTATCGCGTGATCGACACCGCCAGCGGCGATCTCGGCGGCCCCGCCTATCGTAAGTACGACCTGGAAGCCTGGATGCCCGGCCGCGGCACCGGCGGCGAGTGGGGAGAAGTCACCAGTACCAGCAACTGCACCGACTACCAGGCTCGCCGCCTCAACATCCGCTCCAAAAGGAAGGACGAAAAAGGAACCCGCTTCGCCCATACCCTCAACGGCACCGCCATCGCCCTCAGCCGGGCCTTGATTGCGGTCCTCGAAAACTATCAACAGGCGGATGGCAGCGTGGAAGTGCCGCGGGCATTGCAAGGGTGGATGGGGAAGGAAAAGATGACGCCCAAAGTCTGATGCTGGTGTTTCATCGTTTAAGGACACATTCTCATGACTCTCAGCCGTCGCGAATTACTCGCAGGTGCCGCAGCCTTGTCGCTTTCCGCCGCGCAAGGTCGGGCAGATGATAAGCCACAAGCCGCGGCCGCAAAGGAGACTCCTCGGTCCAACCCCATCGGCATCTCCACCTACTCCTTCTGGCAATTCGAGCACGAAGAGTATCGCGACATCGAGAAGTGCATCGACCTGGCGGCGGAGTGGGGATTTGACGGCGTCGAGATTCTGCACCGGCAGATGACGAACGAGGAGAACGGCTATTTGCAGAAGCTCAAGAAGCGGGCGTTTGTGAATGGGCTGGCCCTGATGGGCTTTTCCACGCACCAGGGGTTTGTCTCGCCAAAGGAGGAAGAGCGGAAGAAGAACATCGACCACACTATTCACTGCATCGAGCTCGCGTACGCTCTCGGCATTCCGACGATGCGGGTCAACACGGGCCGCTGGGGGACGAGCAAGGATTTTGACGAGCTGATGAAGAACCGGGGGATCGAGCCGCGGCTGCCGGGATATACCGATGAGGACGGGTTCAAGTGGGTGATCGATAGCTTTGAGAAAATCCTGCCCACCGCGGAAAAGTGCGGCGTGCTGCTCGGGCTGGAAAACCATTGGGGTTTGGGCATTACCGCGGAAGGAGTGCTGAGGATTGTGGATGCCATCAAGTCACCTTGGCTGCAGGTTACAGCCGATACTGGCAACTTCTTGGAAGACCCTTACGACCGGCTGGAATTGCTGGCTCCCAGGACGATCCTGCTGCAAGCCAAGACCTATTACGGCGGCGGACTTTGGTATCAGCTCGATCTCGACTACGACCGGATCGCCAAGATCTTCCACAAGCACAACTATCGCGGCTTTGTGTCGCTGGAGTTTGAAGGGAAGGAAGACCCTAAGATTGCCATCCCCAAGAGCCTGGCGTTTCTACGCACGGCGTTCACCAGTTGATGGTCGCTTTGGGGGGCACGGCATTTAGCGCGATCGTACCAATGGCCCAAGCCAGAGCCAGGCACAGGATGATGCCCAGCGCCGCCAGGGCCAGTTGCCATTCGTGGGATCGCTCCCCGCGGGCAACGAACCACATCAAGCGCATCCGTCGAAAATAGGCGAAGCAAGTGAAGATCGGCGTGAAGCCAAGCAAGCCGATTCCGAAAAACAGCGTTCCCAGCGCGGCGGGAAGAACCAGAAAAACGCTCAGGCACAGTGAGATGACAAATCCGGTTGCCAAGAATCCCGCGAGGATGGGAGCGACAGGTCGCAACGATTTGCCCCAGGCGAGCACCATTTCCAGCGTGGCGATTTGTCCCGCCAGCATGGGCCAGGCATAGTACGCGGTCGGATTGATGTGAATCTGCGACAGGTTCTCGATACTGAACGGCTGCTGCGGGGGGAACACGAGCGGGTCGTTGCCAGCGAAATCCCCATTCTTGAATACGATTGGATCAAACAGCAGGCAGACAATGGGCATCACGATGCCCCAGACAAAGTCAAAATACATACGCTGGCGTGGGCGGTCCTGGGGAAACATGTGAGGGAATATGTACAGCGTGGCAAGAGCTGCGGAGAGGAACGAGAATACGGCTCCGTAGATTCCGAGAGAGCGGAAAAGGGCCAGCATCACTGCCGCCAACGTCGTGGCCAAGAACATCTCTTTGAGCGTGAAACGCAACTCTTCGCTATCCGCTGGCGCAAATTCAGGGACGGCGCTCAATGATGGCCGCGGCTCCCCGTCGGACGGAATGCCCTCACGCTGCGGCAGATCGTGGTGACGATGATCGATCCTTTCCATTGCGGGCCTTGCCAGATTGCTTGATGACCAATATTTATTCGCTAAGAGGCCGACAAAAAACCTCGCTGGCGACGAAAAATCCCCCGGCTTTTCCAGCTTACCCATTCGGTTATTTGTATGCCTCTAAGGACCTACCCCCGCAGCCGTTCCAAGATCACCCGCAACCGCTGCCGATAGTATTTTAGTCCAGGAAAGAAAAAGCAGCCCGCGGAGACCGTGCCGAAAATCAGGTGGGCATAGTCGGGAAAAACGGCCATCAGGCCAGCGGTTATGAAGAGAGCGACGGCTTGAAGGTAGAACTGCCCCGAGAGGATACCGGCTTTCACCAGGAAGGCCATGCCGTTGACCAGGCCCAGGACCGGCGACAGTTTGAGCACGGGCAGGTCGAGCCAGTATTCCAGCGGAAAGAGGAGCGCGACGCAGGCCATGCTGCCAGCCCAGACGTGGGCTAGCTGCCGCTCGACGAACGTCACCGGCCCCATCCGCCTTCGGAGTGCCCAGAACACAGCGGCCCAGGTTCCTAACCCAGCGGTCCAGAGCAGAAAGTAATACATCCGCTCTTTGACTTCAAACCAGAAAAGCACATTCGTCGCCAGGCAAGCCACGAACAGCACCAGGCTGTGCCACATCCAAATGAGTCCCCAGTTTTCCAGCACACTGGCATGATGGGTCTCGCGCAGCCAGAGGGCAATCACTTGCGTGAAACGGCCACTCCGGGCGGAGATGCTTTCGTTGTTGAGATAGGCCTCCAAATCGGCGGCGAGCGCGGCGGCGGAGGCGTACCGCAAGTCCATCGGCTTTTGCAAGCAGCGGAGGGCGATCATCTCCAGGTCGCTGTCCGCTTTGGGATTCAGCATTCGCGGCGGCACGGGATCCTGCTCCAAAACCATCAGCACCGTATCGACCGGCGAAGCGGCCTGGAATGGCGGACGGCCGGTGAGCATGTGATAGAGAACGACCCCCAAGCTGTAGACATCACTGGCCGGGCCGACTTGCCCTCGGTTTCCCACCGCCTGCTCAGGGGACATATACGCCGGCGTGCCGAGGACCGCCCCGGTTTTGGTCAAGCTGGGAGCGTCGCTGATCTGCTTCGCGAGGCCAAAATCGGTGATGTGCGGCCAGCCGTTTTCATCCAGCAGAATGTTGCTCGGCTTGATGTCCCGGTGGAGCACGCCATGGGTGTGAGCGAAGTGGATGCCGCGGGCGACAGCCGCCAGAATGGTCGCCGCCTCCTTCGCCGGCAGCGGCCCCGGCAACAGCCGCTGGGCCAGCGTTGTTCCGGCAATGTGCTTCATCGTGAAGTACGGCCGCCCATCGAGCGTGCCGACTTCATACACAGGCACAATCGCCGGGTGATCGAGCTTCGCCGCTGCCTGAGCTTCCGCCTGGAAGCGCTCCAAATCGGCCTTCGAGGCCAGGTTTCCCCGCAGCACCATTTTGAGCGCGACCTCGCGGCTGAGGCTCAGTTGCCTGGCCCGATAGACGACTCCCATCCCGCCGCGACCGAGTTCCTGCACCAGCTCGTAGTCGCCGAATCGCGCCGGCAGAGTTAGCGTCCCACTGGGAAAGTCGTTCTGCGAGGGGATCGTCTGATCAATGCTGCCGCTCCCCGCCGCCTGGGCAATCATCACCGCTCCCCAGAGCTCCCGCAAATCCGTGGCGAATTCGGGCTGCTGCCGGCACTGGTCTTCTAGCTCCACATGCTCGCCGCGCTGCACCCGGTCCGTCAGCTCCGTGAGCAGTAGGGCCAAATGCTCCTCGCGCTGGGCGGCTGCAGTTTCGGAAAGGGAGGGAGATGTTGCCACGGATTTATGGTAGCCAATGAGTGGAATGAGGGGAAATGGCGGAAATTATTGGACGGCCAGAACGTGCATTTTGCAGGCAGCGTAAGCTAAACTAAGGATATGCGCAACACCTATTGTTTTGCCGTCCCTGCGAATCGACCCATGTCCTCATTTCGCCTGAACCTATTGCGGAGCGGACTGCTTTTCGCAGCCTTCGCTTTCGTGATGCCGACCTCATTGCTCGCTCAGGAAGTCAAACCCGCCGCAGGCGAAGCCAACTCAGCCGGTGCGGACCCGGCTTCGCTGGCGGCCATAGTGGACAAGCTCACTCCCGAGAATCGCAAGACTTTCGCGGGAATGCTCGCCAATGACTGGCAAGACCGCCGGCCGGAATGGGTTGAGATGCTGATTCCATTGCTCAAGCGGGAGCCAATCAATCTGGGTGTCGGCTGGTTTCAGCCGGGCGTCGCCAGGTATGACTGGAAGTGGATTTCGACCAGGCTGGATGCCAATAAGGACGGTCTGATTGCCAAGGGCGAGTTGCCCCAGGATTTGCCGTACGCGGAAATGTTTCACTCCCGCCTCGACCGCGATGGCGACGGCGAGCTCCGCTCGGCCGACTTCGATTTCTTCAGCCGACAGCCTCCCACCCCTCCCCAAATGATGAGCCGGTTTCTTTTGGCGGTGATTGACACCGACTCCAATGGGCGTATCACTCCCGAAGAAATCCAGAACTGGATCAAAGGTGTGGACAAGGACAAGGCGGGCTTTCTGACCGTGGACGACTTGGACAGCGACTTCAATAGCGCGATGTCGGTCCTCAACAGCGGCAGCGACGACATGCCCGGCCCCGACAAAATGCTGTCGATGTTCTTCAGCGGCGAGCTCGGCATCTGGGGTGCCGGACCTAAGCCGGGAGAAGATGCCCCGGATTTCACGCTCCCCACCCATGACGGAAAGGAGACCTTCACGCTCTCCAAATCCAAAGGGAAACCGGTTATCCTCATTTTCGGCAGTTTTACGTGAGGCCCCTTTCGATCCCAGGCTGGGATCCTCGACAAGCTGTTTGCCCGTTACAAAGATCAGGTCGATGTCTATGCCGTCTACATCCGTGAAGCCCATCCTGCCGATGGCTGGAAGATGAGTTCGAATGCTCGGGTGGGAGTGACCATCGATCAGCCCAAAACGGCCGAGGCCAGGAATCTGGCGGCCAGTAAATGCTGCACGGCCCTTCATCTGACCATGCCGCTACTTGTGGATACGATCGACGACCAGGTGAATCGAGCCTACAGCGGCTTTCCGGACCGGCTGTATCTAATCGACCGGCAAGGAAAGGTCGCATACAAGGGGGGCCGCGGTCCCTTCGCTTACAAACCACGGCAGCTAGAGCAAAGCCTGCTGCTGATGTTGCTGGAGGAAAAAATGGCCAAAAGTGGGGGGAAGTAGCGGTCTTCGGCAATGGGGTAAACTCCGCGGAGAAGTACTCTCCACGTGTTACCAAACGGCTGGACAAAGCGATGGAGATTCGGGGACAAGCGGGCCGATCCGCGGCAAGATGATTGGGGCTACACCCACTCTCTCCAAAGCCGCAGCGATACCTGGGGCTTTCGCATCGAATTCGTACCCAAGCCGTAACTCCAAATGAGCGAGCCCACCAAACTCCGCGGGCTCGCTGCATTTCTGCCAGCCATTTCCATCTTCGGCGTTTTGGGGGGTGCGATAGTTGGATGGCATCCTAGCGGGGGTGCTTGGCGAGAAATCGCGCGGGCGGATAACGTGTTTGTAGGAGCTGTCCTGGGACTGCTGTTCGTACTTCCGTTCCGGGTGATTATCGGACTGTCCCTTTCGAACAAGATCCTTCAGTTTACCCTCACCAACCTGTTCGAGCTCACTGTCATTGCCGCCCTCTTTTCGGCTCTGGCCGCTAATTGCTTCCAAATCATCCGCGATTCACCGCAGATCTTCTACGACGCAGGCCCGTTCTCCAACTGGCTCCAGGACCAGGTGCGTCGCAGCTTCTGAGCTAGTGTGGCTGAATCGGGTTTAGTGCCACTAGGATATTTCCTGGTCCAGTTTTCGTGGTCCACCACATGCGGCACCGGCGCGACATCCAATTCCCTCGCTGGCGAGCCGAGCTAATGCCCTACTTGCCCCCGTCCCCCGTGGCGGCAAGAATGCGGAGGATTGTCCCGCCCTCTGTTTTCCCGCCTGCAATCTCTCTCCTTACCCAAGGAGCTATCTTATATGCGCTACCTCCTCCCCACAGCAATTCTCGTAGCGGCCTGCTTGTGCCTGGTGCCCCGTTCCATTCAGGCCCAAGACGATACCCCCCTGGGCCTCAAGAAGCTCGTCTGGCCGGAAGACAACAAACCTTCGGCGGAGAAGATTCTGCTTGGCAAGCAACTTTATTTTGACAAGCGGCTGTCGCGGGACGACACGATCAGTTGTGCCAGCTGCCACGACCCGAAAAAGGGGTGGTCCAACGGCGAGGCGTTTGCCACGGGCGTGCGGGGGCAGAAGGGGGGCCGCAGCTCGCCGACGATCATCAATTCTGCTTATTTCGACTTGCAGTTTTGGGATGGCCGGGCCAATGGATTGGAAGGACAGGCTCTGGGCCCCATTCAAAATCCGATTGAGATGGATTTAACTCTCGATGAGGCGGTCGCCAAGCTCAACAAGATTGAAGGCTACAAGAAGCAGTTCCAAAAGGTGTTTGGGACCGACGTGAATGCCGACGGCATCGCCAAAGCGATTGCCGCGTTCGAGCGGACGGTCCTTTCCGGCGGTGCCCCGCATGACCGCTTCAAAGCCGGCGACACCAAGGCTCTCTCGGAACCGGCCCAGAGGGGGATGAAGCTCTTTTTTGCCAAGGCGCACTGCTCCGCCTGCCATGTGGGGCCGAACTTCTCCGACGGCGCGTTTCACAATATCGGTATCGGCATGGAAGCGGAGAAGCCGGACATCGGCCGGGAGGAACTCAGTAAGCAAGGGGGGGACCGCGGGGCCTTCAAAACGCCGACACTCCGCGAAATCGCCCGGACCGCTCCCTATATGCACAACGGCACGTTCAAGACGCTGGAAGAGGTTGTGGAGTATTACGACAAGGGAGCCTTTGCCAACCCTACTCTTGATGAAGAAATCTTTCCCCTTAAATTGACCGCGGAAGAGAAGGCGGACCTCGTTACGTATTTGAAAGAAGGGCTGAGCAGCCCCAAATATCCCGACGTCGAGCCGCCTAAGTTGCCGGAATAGACGTGCGGAGGATGTCAGCCCTCGGATACTGCCGCCGATTCCTGTAACGCATAAACCGTTTAATATCATGGGGCTTTTTTTCCCAACGGAAGCGCCCCCACAGCCAGCCTACCCCACTCCTGGAGATGACTTATGAAGAATTTGCTTTCCCTGATCGCCGCCGGCCTTGTCGCGCTGGCAGTCTCGCCCGCCCGCGGCGAGACCAAAGCCGAGACCGTGCTCGGTGCCCTTTCCAATCCTTCTGGCCTGGCCGTTCAGCCGGAAACCGGGCACGTCTTTGTTTCTGACAGCGCTGCGGGGAAGATCATCCGCGTCGTCGATGGCAAAGCCGAGGATGTGGTTGTCGGCTTTCCCAAGGATGTGTACGGCAAGGGCCCGTTTTATGACATCGGCCCGCTCGGCCTGGCGTTCATTGACAAGGACACGCTCGTTGTCGGCGACGGCAGCTACAAAGATGGGGAGGAATATGTCCGTATTTTCACGGTCCCCGCCGCCGGCAAGCCGGCCCTTAACTTCGATAAGGACGCCAGAGCCAAGCTCGGCCCGCTGCCGGAAAAAGACGGCCTAAAGGCGGAAGGGAACTTTTACGGCGTGGCAGTGGGAAAGACGGCCATCTATATCTCCAGCAATGGGGACGACACCAAGGGGTGGGTTCTAAAGGCGGATGTGAACGGCACCAAATTCGGCGAACTGACCCGTTACATTCCGACCAAGGAATCGGTCGAAGTCGACGCCCCCGTCGGCATCGCTATCGGCCCGGATGGCGACATCGTGGTCGGCCAGATGGGTGAAGTCAACAAGCCCAAGGACAGCTTGCTGACTTTCTACAGCGCCAAGACCGGCAAGAAACTCCTCAACTTGGAGACCGGCCTGTACGACATCACCGGACTGGCCTACAGCCCCAAGACCAAGCAACTCTATGCCCTCGACTTCGCCTGGATGTCCTCCGGCGACGGCGGCTTGTATCGGCTCGACAAGAGCAATGAAGGAGGAAAGCAAGGTCTCAAGGCGACCAAGATTCTGGCCCTCGAAAAGCCGACCGCTCTCGCCTTTGGCAAGGACGGCGAACTTTACATCACTGTCGTGGGCCCAAAGAAGGACAGCGAGAACGCTCCCAAGGAAGGGGCACTGCTGAAGATTGCTCCGGAGTTGTAAACGGTACGTCCGGAACGTGTGGTAAAAAAAACTGATTGGCCCTCGGTCGCAACCGAGGGCCATCTTTTTTGACTTGCCTCACTGCTGTTCGGAGTGCGGAGCAGTCATGGCGAACATCGTTCTGCGCCGCGCGCTCGATGAAGCGCGCCATCGTGCGTCCCACTTTGATCATTCTTCCGCCGAGCAAAAGAAATTCTGCGCGAGCGCTGGTTTTCGCCCGCGAATTGGGCCGCAAACTTTTTCTGAAAAAATTGCGCGCCCAGGCGCATTTCCTCTTGACGATTTGCGCGGAAATCGCATGATTGATGTCAATGCGTGTTGTAAGAACAACTCTGACAGCCGCAGGTTGATGCCAAGGAGTTCAGGCCGCGCGTGTGAGGATGGGGCGACATACGGGATGTTACCTCGGCCCACACTCCCGAAATTCGGGAATGCGGCATAAGGCAGTGGCGACAATCTTTTGAAGAGTTTGACAAAAGACTCTAGTTAGGTTTCGCCCAATTTTTTTAGGAGGACGTACTGTGGCCAAGAAGAAAGCAGCGA
>SXOA01000059.1 GCA_005778405.1 Planctomycetaceae bacterium | reverse complement strand
GCCAATTGAGCTAAGGGGGCGGCTTTTTTGGAGACTCGTTAGCCTATCAAATCTGTGGCGGATGGCAAGGGAGTGAAGCGGCCAACCGCGATAAGAGGACAGGAGATCGCCGGGTGAGGTTCAGATAAGAAATTCGGTCAATTTCGCGGACTCAGAACTCTCGCCGGTGGGGACGAGCGGGTTTGTCGGTAACGGGCGGGCTGGGGGAAGTGGGATCGACAGGCTTCGAGGTTAGAACGGCGGAGCGCTTGTCGGCGTAAGGGGTCTTGTCGAGAGCTGGGGAATTCAAAGGGGGCAAGACGGCGTACGAATAGAGCGGCGGATTGTAAACAGGATGAGATTCCCAGCGATTCGGGCCGGTTTGCGATTGGGCCTGAGCGACGCTTTGGCGCAGCGGGGGCGTATAGAAGTCCCCCCAGATGTCGCTGGGGACGTAGGGCCAGGGCTCGAAGACCGTGAGCGGACGGGCGGCATTCCGAGAACCAAAACCGGGATAGTATAGTGCGGGCGAGTTTCCGTAGGCGTAGGCATATTCGCGCGAGGCAGGCATCGTGCCAGAGGTACTCGCGTACGGGCCGTAGCCATAGGCGTACGTTGCCAGCGGAGTCGTCATCGCCCGCATCCGGTCATTGAGATGAATCTGCTGGCCGACGTTCCGCTGTCGTTGCTCTTCGCCGCGCTGGTAGGCGTCGTAACCGGCCTGAATGCCATCGTAGCCGGGGGCCGTTTGCTGCCCAAGGGCCACTCGCGCACAGAACACAGCCGCCCAAACCGCCACCAACGAGAGCCAGGAAATTCGCGCCATGATTCGCTCCTTCGCAAGGTGCGGCAGGAAAAAGAAGTGCGTTCTCCCACCGTCATTCCTGCATTGTAGCGACTTGGGTGCAGAGAAGAAAAGCGAATTGCGCAACCGGCTTTCCGTCGGATGTCACGGCGCGAGCAGCAGCCGGCCGGGTGCCTTCAGATAATCAATCACATCGTTCAGGAACCGGGCCGCAGCCCCACCATCGACCAGGCGATGGTCATACGAAAGGCTGAGCGGCATCAGTAGGCGGATTTGCACCTGATCATCGACGACGACTGGCATTTTTCGCGAACGGCCGACGAGCAGAATGGCGACTTCGGGCGTGTTGATGATGGGCGTGCTATAGGTGCCGCCGATGGCTCCCAGGTTGCTGATGCTGAAGGTGCTGCCGGCGAGGTCGGCGAGATTGATCCGCCCTTCCCGCATGTCGTCGGCGATGGTGGCCAGGGCGTGGGCGATGTCCGAGATGCTCAGCTCATCTGCTTTGCGGAGACTGGGGACGACGAGCCCCCGGTCGGTATCGACGGCGATGCCGATGTTGACGTAATCCTTGTAGATAATCTGCTCGTTTTCGAGATCGAGCGAGGCGTTGATGGTCGGATGCGAGCGGAGGGCCATCGCCACCGCTTTGACCACGAACGGCAGGCTGGTGAGCTTGATTCCCTTTTTCGCGTAGTCGTCCTTGCTGGACTGGCGGATTTTTTCCAGCTCGGTCACGTCGGCATCGTCGAAATTGGTGACGCGGGGGACCGTGGTGCCGGATTCCGCCATCTTGGCCGCAATTGTCTTGCGGATTTTGGTCATCTTCTCAGTGCGAATGGGCCCCCAGTTGTCCCGCTGCGTCGGCTTTCCCGAGCCATCCGCGCCGGTGGCGTGGCTCGACTGGCGGACCACAGTCAACACGTCCTCGCGCGAGATGCGGCCCCCCGGTCCGCTGCCGGTGACGCGCGCCAGATCCACACCGACTTCACGGGCGAACCGCCGGACGGCGGGGCCGGCAGCAATTTCGCCGCCGTCGGTGGCCGGTTCTGAAGAAGGGGCGGCTGGTGGTTCCGCGGCGACGGGAACAGGTTCAGGAGGAGGAGCAGGAGCGGCCGGTTTGGCGGCTACTGGCTTAGGAGGAGCTTTCGCTGCGGGAGTTACCGGAGGTGGTGCTTTGGGCGCGGGCGCAGCCGGGGATTTCGCGACCGCTTCTTTGGCCGCCGCTTCCAACGTCAGCAGGACCGCGCCGGGCTTGATCGTCTGGCCGGTAGCGACATGGACCTTGGTTACTTTGCCAGCGAACGTCGACGGGACTTGCAACGTCGCCTTGCCGGTCTCGATCTCGATGATCCCTTGGTCCTTGGCGACCAGATCCCCTTCTTTCACGAGGATGTCCAGGATGTCGCCGGAATCGACGCCGTCGCCAAGGTTGGGGAGTTTGATTTCTGTGGGCATGGATGTTTCTGGGCAGGCTGGAAGCCTACCCCACGGGTTAGGCAAAATACGGGTCGGCTTTTTCCGGGTCGATGCCCAGGTCTTTGATGGCTTGCGATACGACGGTTGCATTCAGCTCGCCGCGCTTGTAGAGCCGGTACAGCGTGGCATAGGCGATGCAGTGGGCATCCACTTCAAAATGGCGGCGGAGGGTTTCGCGAGTTTCGCTCCGCCCCATGCCGTCGGTGCCGAGGGCAAACAGCTCGCCGGGGACCCAGCGGGAAATTTGTTCCGGCAGGGCGCGGACATAGTCGCTGGCGGCGATGAACAGCCCTTGCTCGCCGGCGAGGATCTCTTCCACGTAGCTTTTCCGCGGCTGGCTGGCGGGGTGCAGCATGTTCCAGCGTTCGCTGGAGTGGCAATCGCGGCGGAGCTGCGTGTAACTGGTGACGCTCCATACGTTACTGCTGATGCCGTACTTCTCGGCGAGCAAATCCGCGGCCGCGATGGTGTGCCGCAAAATGGCTCCGCTGCCGAAGAGATTGACTTTGACCTTACCCTTACTGGCCTGCCGCGTCACCAGCTTGTACATGCCGCGGATGATGCCGTCTTCCACGCCGGCGGGCATCTCGGGATGGACGTAGTTTTCGTTCCCGGCCATCAAATAATACATTGCCGTTTCGCCGTCTTGATACAACCGCTTCATGCCATCGAGGATGATAACGGCGAGTTCATAGGTGTAAGCCGGGTCGTACGCCCGCACGGTGGGGAAGGCGATGGCGTTGAGCAGGCTGTGGCCGTCTTGATGTTGCAGACCCTCGCCATTGAGCGTCGTCCGCCCCGCGGTGCCGCCGATCAGGAACCCCTTGGCCCGCATGTACGCCGCGGCCCAGATCAAATCCCCAATCCGCTGGAAACCGAACATCGTGTAATAGATGAAGAACGGGATCATGTTGACCCCGTGCGAGGAATAGGCCGTGCCCGCGGCATTGAAGCTGGACATGCTTCCCGCCTCAGTGATTCCCTCCTCCAGAATCTGCCCGTTGGTCGCTTCCTTGTATTTCGCCAGCAAATGCGAATCGACCGGCTCGTAGAGCTGGCCGACATGCGAGTAAATGCCAACTTCGGCAAACATCCCTTCCATGCCAAAAGTCCGCGATTCGTCCGGCACGATGGGAACAACGAACTTGCCGATCTTTTTGTCACGGCAGAGGCGCTGGAGCAGCCGCACGAAGCCCATCGTCGTGGACATTTCCTTGCCTTCGCTGCCGCCCAGGAACGGCTTGTAGGCATCCAGACGCGGCACCTCGGTGCGGGGATGGTTTTTGGGCCGGCTGGGAACGGGGCCGCCCAGAGCCGCCCGCTGCTCGTGGAGGTATTTCATCTCGGTGCTTTCCGCGGGTGGCCGATAGAACGGCGCTTTGGCAATCTGCTCGTCGGAAATCGGGATGCCGAAGCGGGTGCGGAACTCCACTAGCTCCTGCTCGTTGAGCTTTTTGTTGTTGTGGGCGATGTTCTTTCCCTCGCCCGCTTCGCCCAGGCCATAGCCCTTGATG
>SXOA01000058.1 GCA_005778405.1 Planctomycetaceae bacterium | reverse complement strand
CTTTTGAGGTGTCTTTTATGAGAATCCGGATTTTGCTGGCCATCGGGGCGACTCTGCTGGCGGCGTTTCCCGCCATGTCTGCCGACAAACCTCTAAAAGTGTTCATCCTCGCCGGGCAGTCCAACATGGAAGGGCAGGGCTCAGTGGACCATGATGATGGCCCCAACGGAGACAAGGGCAATCTGGTCTGGTCGATGAAGCACTCGAAGAGTGCCGACAAGATGAAGAAGCTCAAGACTGAAAAAGGGGAATGGGTCGTCCGGGATGATGTGCAGGTATCATTCAAGGTTGGCGGCGACAAGCTCCTGAAGGGCGGCCTCTCGGTGGGTTACACCGGTTATGCCGCAGACGGATCGAGAAGGCACATGGGCCCCGAGTTGGGGTTCGGTTTTGTTCTGGGCGACTTCTACGAGGAGCCGGTGCTGTTGATCAAGACGGCCTGGGGCGGGCACAGCCTGCACGGGCATTTCCGTTCGCCAAGTTCTGGCAAGCCAGCCTATGACACCGGCAACTGGCCAAAACCCGAGGATGTTGGGCAGTCTTATCACCAAATGGTGAAAGAAGTCCGCGCCGCCTTGGCGGATCTCGGCGAGCAGGAATATGAAATCGCGGGTTTTTACTGGCAGCAGGGCTATAACGACATGGTCACCCCACAGGCGATACCCGAATATGCGCAGCTTCTCGTCAACCTGGTCAGCGATCTCCGCAAGGAATTCAATGTGCCGAATATGCCGGTGGTGGTCGGCCAGCTTGGAAATGGCGGACCGGTGAGCGAGGGCGCGATGTTTGAATTCAGAAAGGCGCAGGAAGAAGGAACAAAGCAGATCAAGAATGCTTTATTCATCAAGACCACCGATTTTGCCCGGCCGGCAGAACTCTCCCCCTGTCCCACGCATGGTCATCACTGGTTCGCCAATGCGGAGAGTTACTTTCTTATCGGCGAAGCGGCTGGCGAAGGTATGAAGAGCCTGTTGAAGTAATCAATTTACATTAGGACCGCATCATGAAAACATCGATTCAAACCATCGGCTTGCTCGCCGCACTTGCGATGGGCCTCACCAGCCCACTTTATTCACAAGTCCTCGATCTCACCAAGGGCACGCAGTCGGTGGACCGCGAGCTCACCTACAATCTGGGTGCGACCGGCCTGCGCGGCTGGATCCATACCAAGGCGGCGGACAATCTCGATGCCGCGCAAGGCCGCACCACGCTGGCCAGCCGCCAGATCCTGGTCACCCATGTGGGTGCCGCATCACCTGCCGACGGAGTCGTGAAGGTGGACGATGTGATCCTCGGCGTGGATGGCAAGCCCTTTGGCGACGACGCTCGCAAGTCGATCGCACTGGCCATTCAGGAAGCGGAAACGGAGGCCCAGGGTGGAGTGCTCAATCTCATGGTTTGGCGGGCGGGCCAAATGCGGGATCTCGCGTTGAAGCTCCCCATGATGGGCACCTACAGCGACACCGCGCCATGGAACTGCGAGAAATCCAAACGTATCCTCGATGGCGCCATCAAGGTACTCGAAAAGGAAAAGATGGAGCCTAACTGGGCAGGATCCATCCAGGGGCTGGCCCTGCTCGCCACGGGGAAGCCAGAGTATCTGCCAAAACTGCGTGACTTCGCACACGAACTGGCCAAGGAAAATCTCGATCCTGACAAGAAACCCGCCGGACCCACCTGGGGCGACACCTGGAACAAGGGCTATCGCCTGCTGTTTCTCTGCGAATATTACATGGTCACCCGCGATCGGGAAATACTGCCCTGGATCGAAAAAAGTGCCCTCAAGTTGGCCCGTGGCCAGAGCATGTATGGGACCTTTGGGCATGGCTTCGCAGCGCTCAGCAAGGACGGTAAATTCAACGGCTCTGTGCCACCCTATGGTCCTGTGAACATGGCTGGACTACCGGCCAACCTCGCCATCGTGCTCGCCAAAAAATGCGGCGTGAAGCACCCGGAAATCGATCGGGCAATTATCCGCGCCGCCGGGTTCTTCGGCTACTTCACCGACAAGGGTGCCATCCCCTACGGCGAACACGAACCATGGCCCTACCATGAGAACAACGGCAAGAATTCCATCACTGCGGTGATGTTTTCCGCTGTCGGCAACAAGCCGAAGGAAACGGAGTTTTTCGCCCGCATGGCCACGGCAGGATTCGCCAGTCGCGAATACGGTCACACTGGGCAGGGATTCAGCTACCTGTGGAGCGCCCTCGGTGCGGCCGTCGGCGGACCCGAGACGGCGGCTGCTTTCTTCCGCCAGTCCTCGTGGCACCTTGATCTGGTCCGCCGCTCGGACGGATCGTTCACCTATGACGGCGGCGAACAATACGGAGCCGGGCAGACGCATGACAATACCTACTATGGAAACAGCAGTTACAACGGGCTGAGTCCCGCCGCCACCTATGTGCTCACCTACTCGCTGCCACTGAGGAAACTCGTCATCACCGGCCGCGACGCGGATCCTTCGGGTTGGCTCGACAAGACGGAAGCCGCTGAAACCGTGGCAGCCGGCCGTTTCGATCTCGAACGGCGCGAGTTGTCCCCCAGGGAGTTGGTCGCCGCCTTCGGCAACTGGTCGCCGATCGTCCGTGGCTGGGCGGCGCAGGAACTGGCGGCGCGCCCCGGGTCAAAGTCAATGGTGGCCGACCTAATCAAACTCGCCGACACCGGCGATCCGCATCAAATCCAGGGTGCCTGTGAGGCGCTGGGGCTCATCAATACTCCCGAGGCACTGCCGGTTCTGGTCAAACAGCTCGCCCACCCGGACCGCTGGGTGCGCTACAAGGCGGCCGAGGCTGTTAGAAAAATGGGTGGGACAGCCAAGCCGGCCATCGAGAGCATCCTCAAGGCGCTCGAGGCGACCGCGGAACCCTCGTGGCCGATCCGTTGGGAAGACCCCGTGCAAATCGCGCACGGCCAGTTGGCCGCCGCCGTGTTCTCCGGCCCGCTGAGGGAGGAACTCAACAAAGTGGATCCCAAGTTGCGCAACCAGGCCATCCGCGCGGTATCTACTAATTCGGATGGCATGGCCCGTGCCACGCTTGAGCATTGCTTCCAGAACCAACTCAGCGAAGATGATGTCATTCTCCTTGCCCCAGTCATTCTCGCGGCGGTGGAGAGCCCCAGTCCGGCGGACACCATGTTCAACAATTCGATTCGCATGGCGGGTTTGACGGCATTGACCAAATATCATTTCGAAGAAGGGATGGCGGCGGCGGTCGGTCTGGCGAAAACCCAGGGCGGGCATGGCAGCGAAAGCCGTACTGGCGAGATCATGAAAATGATCACCGGCTACGGATCCGCCGCCAAGCCGCAGATCCCGGCGCTGAGAAAGTTGATTGCCAGCCTCAACGCCGAGGTCGAGAACCGGGAGTTTCCCGGTGGCGAACTCAACGACCAGCGTGTCGGCGACGTGGAGAAAGCCATCAAGGCCATTGAGGCCGCGAAAGATCATCCCCCACTCCGCAGCATACTGAAAACGACATCCCCGTAGAAATGTAAACATCGGCCAGGAAATCAGCCAATCGATCTCCTGGCACCGAACTATTTGAACGCCACTGTTAACTCCCTCGTTTAAAAGTTCGAAGAGGGTCGGTTTCGTTTTCCGCCACCGAAACAGTCTCGAACTCACGAAGTCCATACAGATTTAGCACTTACGAAAATCAAAAAAGAGAGTACTGTTTCGAAGAGGGTTGGTTCCGGGGAGCTTTTTCGGTTTGCGAACTTTTCGCCGACCATCTGGTTTACTCAAAACGCCGAGAGCGAGAGCTTTCGGCGTTTCGTCTTTTCCGCAAGCCGCGTAACGACTTACGTCCACAGTGACGTGTGTCGAGAGTTCTCCGTTTTCCTGCGGAGAGCGCCGCCGCACCTGCTCTTGGTCCAATCTCGCGCCCAAACTCTCGCGCTCTCCGTTTAACAGACCCCTTTGGGTTTACAACCTCGTTGGGTTCGGACCCCGAAAGCAACGGGTCGCGAAACGGGCCAGGCTCCAGGCCGCGTGGGCGCAATGGGTGAGGCTTCATTGTTCAGTTTTAGGAAGCCAATTCCCCAACTTGATTCTAATCCCCCATTCCCGGCAGCTTGGTGATCCAAGCCTGGCCTTCGTCGGCAAAATGAAGCTGGGCCTTGCCGGGCGAGCGTGGGTCTTCGTCGATGGTCAGGACAGTCTCGAACTGGCCCGCTCCGGAATGAAGATGGTACTTCAGGATTTCGTCGGCGGTCAGCGTGAAGCGGCCGGCGTGTTTGGTGAGGGGAAAGGCGATGCCGCCGCGGCCTTGAAGCGAGCGGTAGACCACTTCGGTGCAGACCTGGTCGGAACCATCGGTCAGGTCGAATGAGAAGTCATATTCGTCGCCGACATACGACAGGACATCGACGAGTTGCCGGGACCGCTCCTCGGCAGACAGGCAGGGGCGGAGCACGACGAGACGATTAATCCGCGTGGTGAGGATGCGATCGAATTGATTCAGCAGCACCCCCTCCGCGACCGACTCCACTACGTCCGCCGGGTCACTCTCCGCGGTTTGCGTCTGCCGCAGTACGTGCGCAAGCCGCTGGTTGCTGGGACCGGCAAGGGGCGCGAGAGCCTCGGCGGGGATTCCCACGCGGCGGCGATCCTCCTCGGTTCCGACGAAGGTGGCCGCGTGTTTGAACGAGCCGGGAATGAAATAGTTGCTCGCAAATCCGGCCGTATACGTTAGCAGCACATCACCGGGTTGCAGCGCGGCGTGAATCTGCTGGCGCTGATCGGGGGTGAATTCGAGCGGCTGATACGCGGGATTCTTGAGGCGGCCGACATGGGCAACCAGCGACCCATGAGAGCGATGGAGTTGATTTCCCGCGGCGCGGCTGGTCGTGGCAAGATAGCGAGTGGGGGGGGCATGCCAGAATTCGTTTTCCACCGCGGGGAGCAACAGCGACTGCTGGCGGATGATGCCGTCAATCCGCGGGCGAACATCCGGGAGCGAAGTCTGTAGACTCGAATCGGTCAATTCGTGCGAGATCTCGTCGCACGTCCCCGCGGGAATTCCCGAGCGATAGAACTCCTGATTGAGGGACTGCCGCAAAACGGCGTCCTCGAGAGTGGCGGAGGTGAGCGCGATGTCGCACTCGGCTCGTTTCAGAGCGGCCAGCCGCCCCAGGTCCGCTTGGGGGGACTTGGAAGGGTGCAAATCGGCGATCCGCTGCAGTTCGTCGCGGCAGGCGAGATATTCGGCCAGTTCCTGCTCGACCAGATCGTGGACCCGCGGCAACAGGTAGTCGAGCTTCGGAGTTGAGCTGTCGCTGCGCAAGTTACAAAGCGTGGCGAGACTCGCCTGCATACGGGCCGCAACTCGCAAAACGGCCTGCTCATCCAGGGGGCCATCGCTAGCAATTGGCGGCTGGCGGACGACGCGGGCCGCTGGAGGTCCGCTGGCACAGCCGCCACAGCAGAGTCCCAGCAGCAATAGCGCAGGGACTCCTCGGAAGATAAGGAGAACCTCACGAGTACTGGAAAGGGACATGTGAGGGTGCGAAATAGGAGAAGCTGCCCAGGGGCGCAATCCAAGCGCAATCCGGGCGCTATCGCACTATTCTTCGCACCGTTACAGCAGGATTTTTGAGAAGAACTCCTAGAAGCGAGACCGTCGGGCCAACCTCTCCATTTTGACAGCTCCAAGCTAGCCCAGCACCTCGTCCCCAGATTCTCACCTGCCGTTTTGGGCGGAAGCTCTAGCGCTCGCGGCAAAACCGCCGATGGTTATGGGTACACCAGGCCAGGGGCAGACCGCGCGATGACCCCCCGCCGCTAGCACCCGGATGAGTTGAATCGTCGCAAGGATGCGGCACCCGCCACAGGATGACCCATGTACGAGAGCCACTTCCAGTTTCAGACCCGCCCTTTCGTTGCCGCTCCCCAGGTGGAAAACTACGTCCCCGTGACTGCGATGGAACAAGCCCGCCAAAGTCTCATCCGCTGCGTGGAGCGGGCCGAAGGACCGGGCCTGATTGTCGGGCCGGCGGGAAGCGGCAAATCGCTCCTCTGCCAACTTCTGGCCGACCACTTCCGCCACCGGCAGTTTCAAGTGGCCATGCTGTCGAGCGCTCGGCTGAGTACGCGAAGAGCCTTGCTGCAGAACATCCTGTTCGAATTGCACCTGCCGTATCGCGGCATGGAAGAAGGCGAGCTCCGCCTTTCACTGATTGACCACTTAGAGCCTCGCGGTAGTGGCATGGCCGGGCTGCTGTTGATCGTGGACGAGGCGCATTCTCTGCCGCTGCGACTACTCGAAGAAATCCGCCTCATCAGCAACTTCATCCGTGACGGCCAGCCCCGCGTGCGGCTCATCCTGGCGGGAAGTGCCGAGCTCGAAGAGCGGCTGGCGAGCCCCAAGCTGGAATCGCTGCAACAGCGGATTGCGGCCCGTTGTTATTTACAGCCATTCAATCGCGACGAGACTGTCCACTTCATCCGCCAGCAGATCCAGCGGGCCGGCGGCGACGAAAACCTCATCACGCCCGCGGCCCTCAAAGCCGTTTACTCCGCCACCGAGGGTATTCCGCGACTGGTGAACCAGGTCTGCGACCATGCCCTGGTGCTGTCGGCAGTGGGGGGACACTCGCAAATCGGTGCCGAGGCCATCGAAGAAGCCTGGGCCGACCTGCAGCAACTTCCCGCTCCCTGGCACCAGACTTCGAAGCGAGAAAACGTCGCGTCTGCCACCGTGATTGAATTTGGCCAGTTGCCGGACGACGAAGCCCCCAAGTATGCAACGTCTGCCGAAGCCCCGCCGGAAGATGAAATCCAGCCCCGTTACGAGCTCTCGGAACTGTCTGCCGAGCAGCGGGCCGGCGAGAACCTGGACCGTATTGATCGCGGGCTGGGAGCACTCGACTCGGCCGACGGGATTGAGTTCGGGACGCTGGGGGATCTCTACGAGGACGCGCAGGAATTTGAGCCGGTGGGAGATGCCCAAACGCAAGTGGAGCTGACCTTCCTGACGCCCGCCAATCCGTTTGGCGACGGCTTTGACGAAGAAGAGATTGTCATCGACCACTATGCGAATATGGCGGCGAACCATGTTTCCGATTTGATTGACCAACAGGACGGCACTTTTGAAATCGCCGACCAAATCATGGAACTCTCTCGGCGGGCCGCGATCTCGGCCCGGCCGGCGGAAGAGGTGCCAATCGCGTCGGCCGCCGAATTGGCAGCAGAATTCAACGAGCCCGCCTCCTATGACCCCGTGCTGCCGGAGGCGGACGATTCCGATTCGCTCCGCGTGCATGTGGAGAGTTCCGCCGAGTTTGCGGCTTTCAATCCCGCCAGCGACCCCGTCCTGCCGGAAGACGCGAGCGTCAGCCGCCGTGACATGCCCCGGCACACAGGCGGAACCGCGCGGACACAGCGCAGCCCGCCGGCAAAAGCACAGCGCAGCCCGCCGGCAAAAACACAGCGCCGCGAGTACCGTACTCTTTTCAGCACCCTTCGCAACCGCTAACCCCCGAGAGCCGGATGAGCCATCTGCTGAAGGCACTCCAAGACTTGGAAACGCGAGGAACTTCCTTCGCCACTTCACCGGTGGGGCCGGCGTTCCAGAACGAGGGCGGCGAAGGCGCCTTGCTTACGCTTGAGAAGTCGATCGAACAAGCGGATGACGCGCCCACCAGCAATACCGTCGCCGAACTGCCGACCCGCATCAAGCCCCGTCCTGCTCTCCGCGTGAAGCCCCGCCGGGCGGCGGGGCAACTTGCGGTGGAAGCCTTCGCGCCACGGCCATTGATGGAAACGCTTGGGCAAAACGCCAGGCTCCCAGGGGAACATACACCTCCTGTCACGGCCTCGGCAGCAGCCCACGGTCTGCAGTACACGCTGGCTCCCGCGGTGGTCGTCAATCAGACGGCTTTGAATGCGGGGGCGGCGCTGGCGCGCGAACTGGGCGTACCGCAAGTGGTGCCGGCGAACGAGCCGTCCTCGACGGAGAATCCCGTCCGCACGGCGACACTCTTTGAGAATCGCATTCGCGAGACCATCCTCCATCCCGCTCGCAGCCGCCCCTTTGCGGAGCTGGTGCAGCGATTGCGGCAGGACTTTCGCGGCACCAACGAGCGCTCGCTCCTCTTCACCGGCATCGGCCTGGCCAGTCGCGGCGACGAAATGCTGGCGCATGTTGCCGCGCTGTTTGCTGAGCAAGGGGAAAATGTTCTCCTGGTCGATGCTGATTTCGAGCGGGCGGGACTCTCGGCCGGTATTGGCGCGGGAACGCTCGGGGGACTACAAAACGCCCTCGTCGCTCCGCGAACCTGGCGGGACCACGTGATTTCCACTTCGTTCAAAAACCTGGCATTTCTGCCCACCGGACGCGGAAATTTGAACATCGCCACGGCTGCCGACACGCTGAATTCTTTCATCCCCAAGCTTGAAGCAGAGTTCCCACTGGTCCTGATCGACGGCGGCCAGTCCAACGGGTCGCTCCTCACACCGTTGGCCCGCTCTTGCGACGCCACCTACTTCGTCATCCGCCTCGGCGCGACCGACGCCAAGGAAGCCCAGGGAGCGCTGAAGACCTTCCGCGCGGCCGGGGCGAGAGTCATGGGATGCGTGGCGGTGATGGCGAATGGGGAATGACGGGGCAAATACGAAATTCGAATGGCGAATGTTTGAAGGCTTGGTATTCTAACACTCATTCAGAATTCGCCCATGTCCCTCTCTCTTCACCGGCAGTGCCGGCTTCGTCGGCTCTCATTTGGTCGAGGCCTTGCTCGTGCGCGGGGACCGCGTGCGAGTGCTGGATAATGTCTCGACCGGGTGGAAGAAGAACCTGGCCAGCGTTTGGGACCGGATCAAATTCATCCAGGTTGAAGTCACCAATTCAGGCTCTGTGCAAAGCTCGGTGGCTGGAGCGGATCATGTTATTAACCCCTGCCCAGAGGAGGGCTGCTCTTGCGAGTATCTCTCTACCGCTATTTTTCTACCCATGTCATGGGTAGAAAAATGAGAGGAGAATTCAGGGACCACCTGCTGCCGCTTGGTCTGGCTTGTCGTTACGGCCTATCAATTCCCACATTTCGTTCTGGTGTAGCCAAATGGGATCGGCATTTCTGGCGATAAATTCGTCGACCGCAAATGCTTCAATCAATTGAAGGCGAGGCACGCGAACTTGCCTGCCGTTCATGAACACCATCATGTATCGCTTCTTGCGCTTGCGGCGAGCTCGCTTTTCGGCGGGAGTTTACTGTACTTCCGAATTGGCATACGAAGAAATCCTAACCTTTCATGGGCGGGGGTGCTCCCATCACAGGGACAAATGGGGAGGTTACGGTCGATTTTCTCGGCTCGCCCGCAGCCCCCTTGAGTTCTACCGACGCGTCGGCCACGGGGACGATGAACATCATCACGATATAAACCACGGCAAAAACTCCACCCGTCAAACCGGTTAGCGCCAGGAAAATGAATCGGACCATGTTCACTTCCAAGTCAGCATATTCGGCCAGGCCCGCACATACTCCGGCGATGTGCTGCTTCTGCTTGAGGCGGTAGAGTTGCCGCTTCTTGGGCGTGGGCTCGGGGCTGGCCGTGAGGCGTTCGATGTCGCCCGGTTCAACCGCGCCGACCTCCTGGAGAATCGCCACGACCCTATCTCTGCAAACGGGGGCAGGTTGATTGGCTGTCAATGCGGCCAGCTTCTCCGCAATCGAACGCTCCAAATCCGCGACGACTTCCCCTTGGTCGGGACTGGCCCGCAGCCGCGTCTTGGCCTGCTCCAAGTACGCGTTCAGCGCACTGAAGGCGTCTTGTTCCAGCTCGAACGCCATTTCGCACAAACTGATTTTGATGACTTGCTTCATTTTGGTTGTCCCAGCCTTTCAATGAGCCCGGTGAGTTCTACCCAGTATTCGCGAAACTCGGCCAAATGTTTTCTTCCGGCCGCGGTCAGCTTGTAATATTTGCGCGGCGGTCCCGTATCAGACTCGTGCCACTCGTAGGCCAGCATTCCTTCGCGGCACATTTTGCTGAGCAACGGATACAGCGTCCCCTCCTGGGTCGCGAAGTCCGTATTCTGCAATCGCTGCAGAATCTCGGCCACATAGACCTTGTTCGCCGAAACGGTCTGCAGCACGACAAACTCCAGCAGCCCCTTCCGGACAAACGAGTACTTGTTGGAATCTATCATGCAGCCAGCTACCTTTATTAAACAAGGTAGTATCGACGAGAATGGTTGTCAAGTGCCTTCGTACTAGCAATTGTTCCCGCGTTAAGTCAGTCCGGCATAAACCTCGGAACTACAGAAATCCACCCAAAAACGTCGAAACGACGGATACGGATCCTTCCTGGAGTGTCACTCGATGTACGCCCGCTTTACCATCTCGTTCCCCGCGCTCTTCCTGGTTCCAGTCTTGGCATTTGGACAGGTATTTGAGCCCAGGGTTCCGGAACCGGCTGACATTCGCCTGGAGGAAGAGGGCGGGGGACCGGCAGAAGAAGGGAATGAGTTCGAGACGGATCGGGACTCCTTTACACCTGCCACGACCTTGGTCGGCCGGCGGAGATGGGTGATCGAATCGGCGTACACGTTCCTAGACAATCGCCGGGTTCCGGAAACGCACAGTTTTCCTGAAATCGTCATGCGTTACGGTGTGGCTGATTGGCTCGAATTGCGCTTGGGTGCGAACTATGAAGTGGGGGGGGCGGGCAATCCCATCTCCGCTAATAATGCCAATGATCTTCAGGACGCACCGGAATTGGAAGAAGAAGCCACGATCTCGTACGGACTTAAAGCCGCCCTCACGAACCAGAACGGCTGGGTTCCGCAATCGGCCGTTATCCTCCAGGCCTTCACCCCCACCAGCGGCACATCGACCGACACGCACCCGGCCCTCACCTATGTCTCCGGCTGGACGCTGCCTAATGGCTGTGTGTGGGATTCCGGCATCCGCTACAGCACCGGCAGCGAGGAAGAAGATCGCTTTAACGTCTGGTGCCCTTCGACCGTGATCAAGATCCCCCTGGGAGATCGCTGGAAAGCCCATTTGGAGTATTTTGGCATCTTCAGCGAAGGACGCGGGCGGGAGACGACCCAGCACTTCATCAGTCCCGGCGCACACTATCTCATTACCTCTGACTGGGAAGTCGGTGCGCGGTTCGGTTGGGGCCTCAACGATCAGTCGCCGAAATTCTTTGTCAACATCGGCGGCGGGTATCGGTTTTAACAGCACCGAGTTGCCAGGCAGAATGCCATTGCTCCGCGTCGGCGAACGACGGGGATAATGTTATGATGAGCCGTGGTCTAGGCTATCGGTGAACTTCCCCCGAAGAAGGCTCGGGGGTGTCCCAAAAGTGGCTAACCACACATTGTCGTCAATGTCTTGGGGCTCACGCCCCACGCTCGGCTCACACCTCCAACCTCTCCGCTCATGCCCGCCGAAATTCCCACTCCCATTTCCCATCCTGGTGAAACCGCTTCCAACGACATCCGCCGGCGGCTGGCGAAGGTGGAGCCGCATGCGCTCCGGACGTTTACGCCGAGCCTGGCGGTGCTGGCGAAGTCGGCAGGGTCGTATCACTGGACGCCGGAGGGGCGGAAGCTGGCCGATTTTTCGTCGGGGGTGCTGGTGATGAACTTGGGGCATAATCCGACCCGCTGGTGGAAGCGGGTGATCGAGTATTTGCAGCTCGGGGGGCTGAAGACAGCCGGGGAATTCTGCGAGGCGGTGACGCTCAACGGCTACAACGCGGTGACCGAGGTCGAGACGATCGCCACCGAGCGGCTGGTGGCGCTGATGCAGAAGCAAGCCGGCGGCAAGAAGTGCGAGCAGGTGCTGTGGGCGGCCAGCGGGAGCGAGGCGATTCAAAAGGCCCTCTGGGCCGCGATGGACCGTCGGCCGGGGGAGCAAATGATACTCAGCACCCGCTACGGCTTTCACGGCAAGAAGGGGCTGGCCGGAGCAGTGACCGGCAGTGAGCAGGACAGTGAGCGGGATTCGCGGGTCAAGTTCCTGAGCTTTCCGCGGGAAGAATGCCTCAATGTTGCCCGCCGCAAGCAGCCGATTGATTTGAAGCCGTACGAAGCGGAACTCAACAAGCTGTGGACGGAATACGGCAACAGAATCTGCGCCCTCATCACTGAGCCCTACCTTGGCGGTGGCGGCAGCTTTCATCCGCAGAAGGAATACATCCAACTGCTGGCCCGCTTCTGCCGCGAGCACGACATCGTCTTCATCTTCGACGAGGTGCAGGCCAACTTCGGCCGGACCGGCTCTCTGTTTGCGTTCACAGAATATGGCGTGGAGCCCGATATCGTGGTCCTGGGCAAGGGGCTCGGGAACGGCGTCCCCGTCAGTGCCGCCGTCGGCCGGGCGGACCTGTTCGCCAACATGCACTACGGCGAAGCGAGCGATACTTGGAGCGCCAACCCCCTCGCCAGCGCCGCCGTCCTGGCCACGCTCGACGAATACGAAACAACCGAAGTGATGGGGCAGGCCAAAAAGCTCTCGGCTGTCATTGAAAAAGGACTTCTCAAGCTCAACGAGCTTCCCATCGTCGCCCACATCCGCGGCGAAGGAGTCGTATGGGGGATCGAATGCGCCCCCATTCGCAACACTCCGGCAGACGCCGTCGCGAAGGCCTGCGTCGAAGCCTGCTACCGGGGTGACGCAGAGGGCCGCGCCATCCATCTGCTCGGCCCCCTCGCCGGCAAAGTCATCCGAGTCAGCCCGCCGCTGGTAATGCCGGTATCAGAAGCCGAAGAGTACCTCGGCGTGATGTATAACATCTTTGCCGGGGTGGCTAAGAGAGTGGGGTAGGCTTCCAGCCTGCCCGAAACGCACATGAATCTCATGAAACCTTCGCAGGCCTCACCTTTCGCGCGGTAAAATGCAAGTCCATCCCCGCGTGGTCGCGGGGGCTAAGCAAAGGTTGCCATGTCCCGCTACTCCCGTCGCTCGTTCCTCCGCTCCTCCACCACGCTCCTGGGCGCTGCTGCCTTTGCCTCGCCTTTTGAGAGTTTCGCCGCCCGGCTCCAGGCCGGCGAGCGGCCGAGGACGCACCAGGATTTCGGCAAGCTCGTTCCCGTGAAGGACAAAACCACCGGACTGCCGCTGATGCAGTTACCGGAGGGCTTTGAGTACCTGACCTTCGGCTGGGAAAACGACCAATTGACGGAGGGGGGCATCACGCCAAGCAAGCACGATGGCATGGCGGTCATTGCGTCGGACGAAGACACGGTCACGCTCTGCCGCAATCACGAAGTGGACGGCAGCGGCCAGGCATTCGGCGGTTCAGACATCGCCTACGATCCGCAAGGGCCCGCGGGCTGCACGAATCTCCTCTTCGACACCAAAAAAGGTGAACTGCTCAAATCCTGGAGTTCGATTTCCGGCACCAGCCGCAATTGTGCCGGCGGCCCGACGCCGTGGGGCACGTGGCTCACCTGTGAGGAGACGCTGCATCAGCCAGGCGACAAGGACGACAAGGGCCAACCTTTCTCGTTCGAGAAGACGCACGGCTGGATCTTCGAGGTGCCGGCGACGAAAGCCGTGAGTCCCCACCCGCTGACCGCGATGGGGCGATTCGTGCATGAGGCGATCGCCATCGACCCCTCGAGCGGAATCGTCTACGAAACGGAAGACAAACCGGCAGCGGGCTTTTATCGCTTCATTCCCAATTCACCGAAACACCTGGCCGAAGGTGGCAAGCTGCAGATGATGAAGCTCAAAGACGTCGCCGACAGCCGCACTGGCTGGCGGGAAAACGACCTGTTCGATGTTTCCTGGGTCGATATCGAGAATCCCGAACGGGCTCATTCACGGGCAAAGACCAAAGATGGAAAGCCAGATGGATCGGGCGTTTTCCTGCAGGGGAAGAAGCTGGGTGGTTCAACCTTTGGCGGGCCGGAGGGCTGCTGGTTTCTGGAGGGCCGCATCTTCTTCACTGCCAAGAGTGGCGGCAACATCCAAAAGGGGCAGGTCTGGGAATATGTGATTGCCGAAGAGAAGCTTCGACTCGTCTATCAGTCCCGTGGCATCAGCGACCTCAATATGCCGGACAACATCGTGGCCAGCCCGCGTGGCGGCCTGGTCGTTTGCGAGGATGGCGAAGGGACGGAGCCGATGCGATTGCAGTGCCTGACCCGTGATGGCCAGCTTTGTGTGTTTGGCATCAACAACATCGACTTGACCCAAACGCCCCGCAGCGGCTTCAACAAGAAGTACTTTAACGGCGAATGGGCCGGCGCAACGTTCAGTCCGGACGGACGATGGCTGTTTGTCAACCATCAGACGCCGGGAATCACGTTTGCAATTACTGGTCCATGGAAGGATGGTCTACTTTAAGCACCGTCATGCCCGTACAGGGTCGTCTCTCGTCAACAAGTGACGGGCAAGATAGCCCCGGCTCGCCAGGCGAGCCGAGGCGTTTGAAAATTGAGACTACTGCACGGGCACAGAGGCGGCCTGGTTGTCGTTGCGGTAGCCTAGCCGGTGAAACAGCAACTCGTCCACAACATAAGGGATGAACTTTACAGCACCGTCTCCCATTACGACTTGGAATCCTGCTGGGTGTGATGCGCCGAAACGAGCGTCTCCCGTACCCGAACCGACAAAATCAGGAAGCGGCTTTCGGGAAGCATTTCGATTTGCATCATGATCCCAACTGCAAGTGTAGCCTTCGTTGTCGTCGCTTTGATTCTGGCCAATGAACGACATGTTGAGACGTTTCTCACCCAAAAGGATGACATTCGAAGAGCCGTCGGTCAGTCCTTCCAGGCCAATCGCGTTCAAGGTGTTCCTTGCCGGATCCGGCTGATTTTCCCCGGTGGTTCCAGTGGTCCGTCGCAGGCGCACCACCGCGCCGCTGCGATCGACGGGTCCCAATACAATCCAGAGTGAACCAGCGCTGACATTTCTGCCAGCTCCAGCAGAATCTACGTAAGCACTCGCATAATCGGTCTGGCCATGGCGATAGGTCCCCGGCGCGCCGAGCCTGCCGAGGTTGACGTCAATCGGATAGCCCGCTGTATATTGAGGGTTCGCCTTGGCGACGCGACGGGTGGGACAGTACATGGACGGAATCACGGCGCTGATTGCGGCAATTCGGCGACCATCATCGGTACCGGTCGTGTCGCCCCCTCCGTTAAACACCATTTCCTGCTCGATATAGGGCAAAACTTGATAGCCCCATCCAGCCCACTGCAATTCCCCAGTTGCTCCCTGTCCATTGATAAATCGCGGGACGTTGTTCCAACTCTCAAGGCCCGCATGAGGAATTGTGCGAAGCGCATCCTGATGCAACTGGAATCCCAGCCCGAGTTGCTTCAAGTTATTGCCACAGGACATGCGCCGAGCCGACTCGCGGGCGAATTGAACTGCAGGAAGCAATAGAGCTACAAGTACGCCAATGATGGCGATCACAACAAGCAACTCGACCAGTGTAAAACCTAACCGCTTAGAAATCTGCGTCTTCATTTTCCCCATCCTCAAGAAATGAGATTCAAACCAAGTTCAGCCCGAACTTGACCGCCAGGAACTCGAATGAGTTACCTTCAAAACGGTCGCCCCCACCTTACATGCCCGCCCAAACAGCAACTGCGCCAACGACGCAACTTGCTTCGAATGACCCTACTTAAACGAATCAACCTCAATTGACCCAAGATCCTGCGTCCCGCCCAACTTCGCATCGGAAACCTCAACTTCAATAGGCGAGTTGGTTCCTGTGAACTTATCTCCCAATTGGTTCAAGCCGTCGCCGGGATCGGCAAAGATCGCCAGCTTATATTTACCGGGCATGACACCTTTGCCAGCACCGGAAATCTTGAAGCTCCCGTCGGTCTCACCGAGGGTGCCTTCGGCTTCTCGCTGATCCTGTGGATTGGCGTGAACCGGGAAGAGCTCAATTTTCACAGTACCTGTCTTTGATTCCATATTGGGAACGGTGATAGGCGCTCCCCCCTTCGTCACTTTTCCCACCACCACAACGCCCTTGGCGGCTTTGTATCCGCCACAACCCATTAGGAGTACGACGCCAACCACCGACGCAATTTGAAAAAGGCGCATCATTTGAGCGTATCAAGTGTTAATCGTTCAGGAACTCTACTCGCCCTGGAAACAATTCAAATTTTTGACCGAAAACATGACTCGCCACAACCACCATTTCAGGGGGATGGCATTGCTCGCTTTTGTGTCCACGGCCCCGGATTCATTCCTAAGTTGAGCAACAAACCCCTCGCGATGAGGCTACGCCATTCCACCAACTTCCGCGGCGGCTTCGCGGCGCGTGATGACGAAACCCATCTCTTCGATCATCTTGTAATCCGCTTCCGGTGCTTGTCCGGCGGTCGTTAGATAGTCGCCGACGAAGACGCTGTTGGCGGCATACAGCCCCAGGCACTGCATGCTCCCCAGGTGCAACTCACGCCCGCCCGCGATGCGAATTTCGCTGCTCGGATTGACCAGCCGGAACATGGCCAGCGCTTTGAGGCAGAAGCGGGGAGTGAGGTTCTTGGTTCGCTGGAGCGGTGTACCGCTGATGTCGATCAGGAAGTTGAGGGGGATGGACTCCACCTTCAGTTCCCGCAACGCGAGGGCCATTCTGACAACGTCCTCATCTTGCTCCCCCATCCCAATGATGCCGCCGCTGCACAGCGCGAGACCGGCGCTTCGGCAAGCGGCGAGTGTGGCCACGCGGTCCTGGTAGGTGTGCGTCGTGCAAATCTGCTCGTAATATTCCGGACTGGTATTCAGATTGTGATTGACTTTATTCACGCCGCAGGCCGCCAGCCGCTGCGCCTGGTCGGGAGTGAGCAGCCCCAGGCAAGCGCAGATTTCCAGGTCGTACTTGGACTTGATCTCCGGAACCATCTTTTCGACGGCCTGAATTTCCCTTTCGCTCGGCCCGCGGGCGGAAATCACAATGCAATACGTCTTCGATTTCCTCTCCGCCGCCAGCCGTGCCCCATCCAGTAGCTTCTCGCGGCTGAGGAGGTTGTAGCGGGGGATATCTGCCTCACTGACCTTCGACTGCGAGCAATAGTGGCAGTCCTCGGGGCAGAGCCCGCTCTTGGCGTTCATCAGGAAATAGAGCTGCACCGTGTTGCTGAAATAATGCCGGCGGACGCGGTAAGCCGCCGCCAGGATGTCGAGCAACTCTTCATCGGGGGCGCGGAGGATGGCTAGTGCTTCGGCCTCGGCAAGCAGTTCACCCTGGAGGGAGCGGATGGCGAAGTCGTGCCAATCGGTAGTGGTGGAAGAATCGAGGAGCAAATTCATGGGTGGCTCGGCTATTGTCTTGCCAGGGAGAAAAATCCCTGCATGATGTACGTTGGAGTCCCGCCTTCAGGCGGTCTTGCAGACAACAATTCGTGCGGCTCATTTTAGTAGGAAGCGAGCAGGCGTGTTAGGGCAGCATTTCGTCCGGTTTGGCGTGCTGGGACACGTGGGGCGTTTTGCCGCGGAAGCGGCCGAACGGTTCCCCCGCGGCACTCGCGTGATTTGCCGCACGCGCCGCGGCCTGGAAGTGGGGGAAGTCCTCTCGCCGCTCGAAGCCGCTCCGCGCGACGAATTGCACGGCACGCTGCTCCGCCGCATGACCACCGAGGACGATCTGCTGCTGGCCCGGCTGGACCGCAATCGGAGCGAGGCATTTGTCGCCTGCGCCAGCCGGCTCAAGGAACGGGGGATTCCGGCGGTACTGGTGGACGTGGAGCACTTGTTCGACGGCCAGTCGCTGTTCTTTTACTTTCTGGGGGGTGAATCTCCGGAAATTGCCGAGTTGACCAGCGAGCTGGCCGAAACCTACGAAGCCAAAGTCCAGTTCCGCAAATTTACCGACACTCTTGCCCAGGGTTGCGGCCCCGGCTGCGGAACCGCGGAGGCTGAGAACGGTTGCGGGACCGGTGCTTGCAGTACCTGCGCGGTGCTGAGCGCGTGCGGAGCAAAGACTCCCCACGCCCATTAATGCCGGATACGATGAAGGGATGACCACCTGGCATCTCGCCGCTGCGGAAAGCGAACTCCCTCCCGGGACCGCGAAAGAATGCGTCGCCGGCGACCGGATTGTCGCCCTCTTCAACGTGGACGGCGTCATTCACGCTCTCGACGGAATCTGCCCGCATCAAGGGGGACCCTTGGGCAAAGGCAAGCTGCAAGGCTGCATCGCCACCTGCCCCTGGCACGGCTGGCAATTCGATGTGAGCACTGGGCAACACCAAACCAGCAAGTCGCTGATCCACGGTAAGTTTTTGGTAAAGGTGGATGAGGGGCAAGTCTTCGTGGCCCTTGAATCTGAAAGTAAACCGTAACTTGGCTACCGCGCGGGGCCATAGTGACATAGATTGATGTCGTCCTCACTCGCCTCTCGCCGGCTCCTGACTTGATCCGCTATCGCCCTTTCCAGAACTGGGATCCCCCCGCACTGGCCGAAATCTGGCGCAGCCAGCCGCCGCTTCGCGGGCGAATGCAGGGGCTGACGCCGCGGCTGCTGGAAGAGCTCGTGTTCGCCCGCCCTTACTTTGACCGCGAGGGGCTGATTGTGGCCGTCGATGGCGAGCGGCCCGTCGGCTTTGTCCACGCTGGGTTTGGGGCGAGCGACGACCTGTCAACGGTCGATAGATCGCTGGGCACCACTTGTCAGTTGCTGGTAGCGCCGCACGAGCAGCGGGCAATCATCCAGGCGGAGCTGCTGCGGGCAAGCGAAGCCTATCTCGAGAGCTGCGGCGCACGGCAGATTCTCGGCGGAGCGGCGTTTCCCGCCAATCCTTTCTATTTGGGCCTGTACGGCGGCAGCCGCCTGCCCGGCATGCTCACTTCGGATGTCGAGCAGTCTGCACTGTTCAAGAGTGCCGGATACCGCGAACAGGAGCGGCGGGTATTGCTCCATTGCCCACTGGCCAACTTCCGCGCCCCGATCGACCGTCGGTTGATGCAACTCCGTCGCCGCTGCGAGGTCACTGCCGTCCACGATGTGACGCCGGACAATTGGTGGGAAACCTGCGTTTGGATGCACGCCTGCTGGACCCGCTACGAATTGCGCTTCAAGGACAGCGCGGACGCCCTGATTTCGGCGACGTTTTGGGATATCACCCCACTTTCCAAGTCCTGGGGAGTTCAGGCCGTCGGCATAGTGCGGGTGGAGGACACGACGGAGGCGAGAACCGAAGGGATGACTACCTTTCTGCTCGCCGAAGCATTTCTCGATTTGCAAAAGGGGGGCGCGGCGCTCATTGAAGGTCAAGCCTTCACCAGGGATGCGGGGCTGCTGGCCGTGTTCAAGGAGCTGGGTTTGGCGGCCTACGACGAGGGAGTGCTGTTTGTGAAGGACGGGCTCCCCCAATAGACATCGCCCGCGTTGCTTGCGCGGACTCGCTCTTATAAGCTAAGAGTGAGAAACAAACCGCTGGGAGCATGGCACTGATTGCAGCGCGGCCAGCCACCACAGGAGCAACCATGGCCAAGGAAAAAGAAGCAGAAGCCAAGCCCCGCCGAGTGTTGGTTGTGGACGACGACGCTGAAATCATCGATACGGTGCAGTTCGCCCTCAAGCAAAAGGGTTACGAGGTCATCATCGCCCGCGACGGCAACCAGGGACTAGCGATGGCCGAAAAGGATGCCCCCGACCTGGTCATCCTCGACATGATGATGCCCAAACGGAGCGGCTTTCTGGTGCTGGAGAAGCTCAAGACGCTGGGCAGCGCGGTTAAGGTCATCATGATTACCGCGAACGAAGGGAGCCGGCACAAGGCCTATGCCGAAATGCTGGGAGTCCACGATTATCTCCGCAAGCCGTTCGCCATGGACAAGCTGTTGGAATGTGTGGAGCGGCTGCTGGCGTAATCTCCCTCTCCCCTTGGGAGAGGG
>SXOA01000057.1 GCA_005778405.1 Planctomycetaceae bacterium | reverse complement strand
GGAATGGAATGTCGGCGTCTTACCCCCCTCTCCCTTTGGGAGTGGCCCGGGGTGAGGGTCTTTTCCCTCCGCCATCTTCAACAGCCGCTTGGCAAACGCCTGCCCGTCAGCATCGCCGGTCGTCACCACTCCGTCACCGAGGTAAACCACCTGCGTCTTGCCGTCCGCTTTCTTGAGAGCTTCCGCAAATGCCTTATCCAAATCGGTCCACCCCATCGACCGCCGTTTGGCCAGGAAAGTGCGGGCCGATTCAATATTCTTCGTCTCCGCTGGCTGAGCTCTGTCGGCAGCCCAAACACAATCCACATCGCAGGCGGCAAATTGGAACGAATCTTTCGGCCCCAGCGAACCAAGCAGCGCCCCCACAACTTCGTCCTGCGTCTTGCGGGAGGCACGGTCCATCGAAGCCGACGTATCCGCCAGCACAATCAGCCTCAGCGGCTCGCCGTCGGGCACTACGTCTCGCTGCCAGGGACCGTTCCCCGGTGGCGCAAGCAGGAGCAGGAAGTATCCGTCGTCGCCGCGGCGGTGGGGAATCATCACGACCCCCTTCTGGTCATCTTCTACCTTCACCACCACTTCAAAATCCTTCGTCGGTGAATACTCCTGAGCCGAGAACTCCGCCCGAGCGCTATGCTCGGTCTGTTGGAGACGGGCGAGATGCGTCGGGCAGGAAATGGCCGCCAGCTTCACCGCCGAGCTGACTGTGACCGTCAAATTGAGTTCCCGCACGGGGAACTGCCGGAGCAGTTCGCTCTGCAATGCGTAGCTATAGCGGTAACTGTTCCCTTCTCGCGGCAGTACCTGGGTATAGACGATCTTGATCCGTTTTTCGCTGTGGGCGGGAATGGGATAGACGCGGGCCTTGAAAATGTTTCCGCCGCTCCATTCCAAGAGACCGGGATCGCGCTTCTCCCGCAGAATCGTTTCGTAAATTTCGCGGGCCCGCTGCTTCTCCACGATGTCAGCTTCGACCAGCCGGTCGCCGACCCACATCCCAAAGCCCGAGATGGAAGCATCCGCCGGCAGCGGGAAATGGAACTGTCCTTCCAGCACATCCTTGGTGTTGTTGACGAACGATTCCTCGATCGTCGTGCGGGCAATCTGGTCCCGGATTTCCACCGCCACCTTGTGATAGCCAACGTGCAGCGGCACATTGCGGCCATCGACCTTGGCAATCAGCGAGCCGAGCGTCTCCTGCGGCGTCGTCCCCTTGAAGCCCGCCAGCCAGAGCGGCTCCTTGGCGAGCTTGACGAGTTTTTCGCCCTGCACGCGGTAGGTTTCGGCTGCTTGGACGGTGAGCTTCGTCCCATCGGGGCCGATCAGCTCCACGGGATGTTTTGCGCCCGCAATCAGCTCGAATTCGCCAGACAGAACGTGAATCTGCGTCGGCCGCAGCAGTTCCACGAGCGACCCCGGCCCGAGAATCAGCTTCGTCTCCGGCACAAGCTGCACGGCAACGGCATTCGCGCCGCGAATATCGGTTCGCACCCAGTCGCCCGGCTTCACGACTCCGCCAGCCGCACAAATGGGGGTCCAGCGGGTATATGCCTTGGGCCGCAGCGAGACGAAGCCCTGCACATCGGCGAATTTGCCGATGCGGCCATCCTCGGTGAGCGTGTCCGCGATCTTGAAAGGCTCGTCGGCCACCGGCTCGTTAAGCGCCACCATCGTGAGCTGGGCCGTAGGGAGCCCGCCGTTCAAGTCCAGCGGAATCAGCAGAAGCGATTTGAGTTTTCCGGTCCCCTTTGCGAGAAGCCACTCGATGCGGACGGGGCGCTCGCTCAGTTCGAGTTCCATCGGAAACACGTCGCATGGCTCGTTGTCAATTGTCCGCGGCTCCAAGGCACTCATGGCGGGAAGAGCGGCTGCCAGTTTCGGCAACTGGTGGACCAGGTCAATCAAGATTGGCAGCGAAGAAGCCTTGTCGAGCGGCCGGGCGACATTCTCTTCTTCGATCACTTCAAAAGCTCTGGTCCCATCAAAGATGACGTCCCGTTGATCGGGGCGCTGGATTAATTGCTTGCCTCCTTTGCTGACGAGCACACCTGCTTGATCGTCGGCGACGAGCTTCCAGTGAACGGTGTCGGCCTGGGCCACCGCGCGAATCTGCGACTTGATCTTCAGCTCCGCCGGCTGAAAGAATATGGCCACCGCCACGACCGCGGCCACGGCGGCGAGACCGGCGAGCAAACGGATGAAGAGCATGGAATGATCCCGCTGGGGGTTGATTGTCAGTTGTGAATCCAAAAATGCCTTGGTCGATTGCTCGCGCAAGCGGGACAGAAACGCTTCATCCGGCGGCGCTGCGCGGCCGGCACTTGCGGACAGGAGTCTGGTGAACTGTTCTTCGGTCTCGGTTTTGCGGTCGTGGTTTTCGTTCATAGGGAAGCCTCGCGTACTGGCTTCTGCTGGGTTTGGTTCTCGAACTCATCGCGAAACGCCTGCCTGGCTCTCGCGAGCTTGGAGCTGATCGCGCTGGACGTGCTCTCTTCCGCTGCCGCCAGGTCTTCCAGCGAAAGCTCGTCCAGATACTTGCCGACGAGGAGCGTTTCGTATTCCAGCGGCAGCAGGCTCAACACCCTTCGCACCGACATCGCCAGCTCCGCCGTTGCCAGTAGCTCCGCCGGCTCCGCTTCGCGGCCCGGCAACTCCCAATCGTTCGCCAGGTCATGCCGCGAGCTGCGTTTCCGAAAAAACAGAGCCGTCTGGTTCCGGGCGATGCCCGACAGCCAGCACCAGAGCGAGCCCCGCCCCGAATCGTAGTTGCGAGCCGAGCGTGCCGCGGCGAGAAAGGTTTCCTGCACGATGTCCGCCACGTCGCTGCCTGAACTGATCCGCCGGGCCACGGAATTCCACACGCGCAGCGCGAATGCATCGTAAAAAGCCCGCCAACTCTGGCCGGACCCTTCCCGCAAACCCTGCGCTAATTCCCGCTCGGCGTGTAAGTCCATGCTGTTACCGTCAGAGTTGCCCCGCACTAGCCCGACGCGCAAGCGAGGGAGTTACGCTATTTCCCTCGCTTGCGCGTCGGGCTGGTGTTACAACTCTCTTTGCGCCTCGCTTCGCAATCTGTCGCGACTTTCCAGAATTTAGCAGACTTTTTGCCACTTCCATGAGATTCCCGCCGAATTGCCGAATTCTTCCCTTCCTGCTGGGCACTCTTTTCGCGGTGCCGATAGCGGCTGGCGAAGAGTCGGAGCTCGTCTTTTCTCTCCGCTCCTTTGAAGGTGAATATCGTTCCCGGGACATTCCCGGCGGCGTGGAAACGACTCCTTCGGTGGGGACTATCTATCGAATCATGGCCGACGGCAGTGGCCTGACCAAGGTCGCCCAGCCGGGGAAGGACGCGAACGCACCGGGGTTCAGCGCGGACGGCAAGTGGATTTATTACCAGTCCAACGTGACTGGCCATTCGCAGATTTACCGCTGCCGGCCGGATGGGAGCGAGGTCGTCAACATCACGGCTGGGGAACCGGTCGGAAAGTCGTGGCAGGACTCTTTCGGCTTCACGCTCTCGCGCGATGGGAGCCAATTGCTCTACACCGTTCACGATGGAAGCTCGGGGCGAGTCGTCCTCGCGGAGCCGGATGGCACCAAGCCGCGACTCCTGTTTCCCGACTTTGGCTACACCTACATGGGAGCACTCAGCCCGAAGGGGGATCAGATCGTTCTCTCCGGTCCCGCTCGCGGCTATCGCCTGCTGATTGCCAGTCTTCCCGACGGCAAGCCGCTAGAGTTGACGCCCGATCACCCGGAGTCTTTTGCTCCGCAGTTCACGCCCGATGGCAAGACGATTGTCTTCATCCGTCGCGATGGGGACGTCTACCGAGTAGGTACTGATGGCAAGAATCTCCGCCGCCTCACGGAGGGAAATCGCTACGTCGAGTTTCGGCTCTCGGAACAGGACAAGCACGGCTCGACCGACGGACCGCATGTTTCGCCGGACGGAGAGCGGATTACCTATGTGTCGCGGAAGGAAGGGACGCCGAACGTCTACGTCATGAACATCGACAGCAGCGGGCAGCGGCAGGTAACGTTTCGCAAGTCTCCGTGCGGCCGAGTCCGTTGGAGCCCGGATGGGAAGCAACTGGCATTTGTGTCCTTTGAAGGCAAATACCCGCAGCTCTTTGTCGTCGATGCCGCGGGAGGTGAACCAAAGCGGCTGACTGATTTGCCCGGCGCAGTACATTTCTTGAACTGGAAGCCGTAAGATCGGACGTTGATAGGGCGGTTTCATTCGGAAACATGAGAATCGAAGGTTAGCAGATGAAGTGGATCACGCGCGAACGACCGAAGATCGACCGCATTGCCTGTCCGTGGCTGATTGCCCGGTTTGTCGACAATGCGGCCGAGTTTCTGTTTGTCCCAGCGGATCAGGTTCTCGCGCGGGCGGCAGCGACCGGAGCCATTCCCTATGATGTGCCAGGCGTGGAACTGACGCATGACGGTCCTTTGTGTAGCTTTGACGCAATCCTCAAGAAGTACGGATTGGCAGACCCTTGCCTGCTCGATCTCGCGGTAATCGTTCGCGGGGCGGACACGGCGCGGCTCGATCTGGCTCCCCAGTGCGCGGGACTGCTGGCGATCTCGCTCGGATTGTCCCACAATTTCCAAGACGATCACGAGCAACTGGCCCATGGTCTGGTGATGTACGATGCCCTGTACTCCTGGTTGAAACACGTCCGCAATGAAAAGCACGACTGGAATCCTCAGCGGCACAACGCATAGTTGTGCGCTGTTCTCTCTCTCGAAAGGAGCGCTCTCATGTCTCTCCTAGGAAGAACTTTACTGATTGGATTGCTAGGGTGTGGGTTGTCAACGGGAGCGGCCCCAGCCGGCGATGCGTTTGACGCCGCCGCCGTTGGTAAACTGCCCAACGGCTGGTCGGCTGCGAAAACTGGAACCGGAGACGGCAGCGTCTGGAAGATTCAGGAAGATGCGACGGTGCCAGCGGGGAAGAAAGTGTTGACGCAGACGTCGTCAGCCGGACCGAGCGGACTCTTCAATCTGTGCGTCGGCGATGAGCCGCGGCTAGCCGATGTTGATTTGACAGTCTCGCTCAAGGCCCTCAGCGGCAAGATCGACCAGGGGGGCGGACCGGTCTGGCGGTATCAGGACCAAGACAACTACTACATCGCTCGCTTCAACCCGCTGGAGAAGAACTTCCGAGTCTACAAAGTCATCGGCGGCAAGCGTACGCAATTGGCGACCGCCAATGTCGAAGGGGCAACCGGCAAGTGGCACGATCTCCGGATCGAACATCGCGGCAGCCGGATTCTCTGTTCGCTCAACGGCCGGCAACTTCTGGGTGTCACCGATGACACGATCACGAAGCCTGGAAGGATCGGATTCTGGACGAAAGCCGATGCGGTGACCGCATTTGCCGCGCCCGTGATTTCCAACTCCGCAGCGGCGCCCAAGCAGGTCCTGGTCGTCAATACTCAGGACGCGTCCGTCTCGCTCGTCGAGTTGGCGACAATGAAAGAGACGGCCCGCCATCCGGTCGGTGCGCGGCCGTATGGGATCGCTGTTTCCAAAGACGGCAAGACAGTTGCCGTAGGCGTGGAAGACGAGGAGTGCGTGAAGTTCTTTTCTCTCCCCGATTTCAAGCCGCAGGGAAGGACGCCCATCGGCAAGATGTTCAACGATCACATCGTGCTGACCCAGGACGGCCGCAGTGTGATGGTGGCGAATTTCCATAGCGATGACGTACTGGTAATCGATATCGCGACGATGAAAGAGACGGGCCGCATCACCGGGTGCAGCGCCCCCCACGTCGTGAAGTATGGGCCGCGAAAAGAGCGGGCTTTCGTGACCTGCAAGAAGGTGACCGGCATCGCTTTGATTGATCCGGCCAGCCAGAAGCTGCTTAAGGTCCATCCACTCAATGTCAATCCTCGCAGCCTGACGTTCTCTCCCGATGAGTCGAAAGTCTATTTCGGCTCCTTCTGGGTCAACGGATTCTTCGAGATGGATACCGAATCCGGCAAGGTGACGCGGCTGTTGTCGCTGGATCCCCCCGTGCAGAATGCAGCCAATCAGGAAGTCACGTATCACGGCGTCCAGGCGATTGGCAACAACATTGTGCTGGCCGCGAACGAAGGCCGTTCCTATCTGGATGCCGTGGACGTCTCCACGGGCAAGCTTCTCGATCGGTTGACGACCGTCAACAAACCATGCTGCGTGGAGCTCATTCCCGGACCGGAACATCTTCCGGTCCGTGTTCTGGTCAGCAACATCGGCAACGGCACGCTGCAGCTCG
>SXOA01000056.1 GCA_005778405.1 Planctomycetaceae bacterium | reverse complement strand
CTCCTCAGGCGGATTCACACCTTTGGTTCGGAAACGTCATCTGGTATTACCGGCAGTTTCCCGCCGCTATCCCAGTCCCAAGGGTACGTACCTATGTATTACTCTCCCTTTCGCCGCTGTCCAAGTATTGCTACTCTTATCGCGCGACTTGCATGCCTAATCCACGCCGCCAACGTTCATTCTGAGCCAGGATCAAACCCTTCAATTGTTTACTGCTTATCTCCTTGGCTAGATTGCACTTAGGGTTGCCCCACAGCGCTCCCCAGCCAGGGAGTTCATTAGCCAATCTACCGAGTTTGAGTTGCTCGCTACTTCAGGTCCGAAGACCCTAGGCAGCAAGCTGAAATTTCCACAGTCTCATGCAGACTGTAAGACTCAAATAAGTTGAGAGGTTACTACCAAATTGTCAAAGATCAAGTTTAATGCCCCAACGAAGCAGCTAAGGCTTCGGTAAGGCGAGTCACGCATTCTAGCGAATACCCGACTGCGGTCAACAGGCCGGAAGAAAAAATCTTCCGCGTTTTCTCCGGTCAGGCATCCCTGCGTGAAGAAAAATCGCCACCGGTTTCAGCCTCCATTTGGAAGCTGTTTCCCGTAGCGATGTTTCTAAAGATATGCGCCTTACCCAATTCGGACAAGGCCCCCCAGCAGAAAAATTCGCCCCGCTGGAAACAATCCGCCGCCAGCCAGGCTGACGCGGTCGCAGAAAGGTATTCTTCGGCAGGAATCGGCGTCTAACTTGCGAGCAATACTCCTGATTCAAATGATGTTTCGTGGATTCGCGACATACATTTCCATGAACTCGCGAAACGATGCCCTCATCATCTCACCCGGCAGCATTCCACCCGTCACTCGAAATACGGGCGCTGGCTGCCGAGGATCACTGGTCAATCTAACGGCATAATCCCAGCACGAAATGCAGTGGTCCGCGAACACGAAGCAATCTTGATACGCCTTTTGGCCCGGATTTGTAGCGGTCAAGATTTCCTGGACGAGATTGACCTCGATGAGCGGCCAAAATCGGTAGAGATCAGGATCCATTTCTTGGCCCGTGCCATTTACGGCAAGAAAGTAGTCACGAACATCGTTTGGCAGGGCAACGCCGTACCGAGCTTCGAATCTTGCAATCTCGCCAGGGCTTACTCCGTGACAAAAGGGAATGTTGCACTGTCGCCAGTGTTCGATAATCCGATTCCAGAGACTTGTATTTTTCACGATGATGCCACGTCCTGCGCCTGCTTCAGCACGTTTCTTCCCATCAGCCACGTGCTCTAGCATGTGGAAATCGCGAACCAAATTGAATCCCTTTTTCCTCGCTGCCCGCCGCGGAGCGGCGAATGTGGGCCGTCTCTCCCGACACGTGCCAGGAGTGCGGGTGGAATCGCTCGCGCGGTCCTTTCGTGAAAAATCCTCACACCGCTTGCACGACCGTTCCCGAACGCCCCGGAGGTGCGTCCTACTTTGTGCTTGGCACGGGCTCCGGCTTGAGGCCCAGGAGCCGCTGACGCAACTCCGGCAACCGCAGCAGGGCGGCAGTCCAAATCAGGACAAGAAAAATGCTGGGGACGAGGATGGATTCTCGTTGCATCATGTGCGCGACGATGGCGCCGCCGAAGTACGAGGAGAGCAGGAGGGTTCCCGGCACGGCTGTTCTGGGGACCAGAAACAGGATGGCACTGACGAGCTCCCCGATTCCGATAATCAGCATCCAGCCGAGCAAAGGGGAGTCTTTCATTTGCTCGACCATTGCCTCGGGCGGAATGAATTTCATTACCGCGCTCATGACGAGCGCGGCTCCCAAGAGACCGCTGAGAACCCAGCCGACGATGGACATGATCTTCTGAGGCTGCACCGGATTTCCTTTCGCAAGTACCGCTTCCGATCCCATGGGCGACTGATACGGGTTCTCAATCACAAACATTCCCTTTCATCTGGCCTGACCACCCGGCACGGTAGAACTCCGGGGCAAGCCCGCGGGCTTATTGCCTTTTCTCTTCGTTCTTCAGCCGGATGCGGTCCTGGCCGACCCATTCGTTCCACGAGTCGTCATAGCCGTCGTATTTGATGTGAAACTTGCCGTCCTTTTCCTCCAGGACTTTGGCTGCGTACCATTTGCTGTTCCACAGGACTTCGGCTTTCCCGGCAAACGCTTTGGCTTTGGCCTTGGCGGGGAAGCGGATCCGTTCCTTGCCGACCCATTCGTTCCAGGTATCCGAATAGCCATCGTACTTGATCTTCCACTGTCCCTTCTCTTCGGCAATCACTTGAGCCGGATACCATTTGCCGGCCCATTCGACTTCGCACTTCGTCTCCGCCTTGGGTTTGCCGGGGAATCGGACGCGATCTTTCGCCACCCATTCGTTGAAGGCATCGCTGTAGGTGTCGTAATGGACATGGAATTTGCCGTCCTTCTCGTCCAGAATCTGGACGGGATACCACTTTCCTGCCCACTCCGCTTCGCCCGTCCGGTTCACCGGGGGAGCTTCCTTGCCTTCCGCCGGCTTGGGAACCTTCTCGGCACGCGCACTTGCCGCGATGGCATGCAATGCCAAACCACAAATGAAGACAATTACAATCTGCCGCAAATCGAGGCGAAGTAAACACATGGCAGTCCCCCCCCCTGATAATAGAAGTAGAGTTGGTTGGAACAGCCCCATTCTGCGCGAAGAAAGGGCGCACGTGCAAGCGCGGAGCGGCCGGAGCAAGTCCGCGACGATTAAACCTTGCGGCAGCGGCCTGCTCTGCGTCTAATGAAAGGGTGGAAGGGGATTTTTGACCTTGGAGCTTCCTATGCCGCGTTTTTTCACCGCGTTCTTACTTTCCCTGGCCGTTTTGTCCATGGCCGGTTCCATTCTGGCCCAGGAAGAAGGGGGCAAAGGGAAGAAGGAGGAGAAGCCTAAGGTCAAGCCGCTGCCGGATGACAAAAAGTTGCTGGCCCTGCATTTGGACTTCGTGAAGAAGGCCATGAACCTGGCCGATGAATACGAGAAGACCAAGGACTGGGGAAAGGCCCGGGCGGTTTACGAGGAGATCCTCAAGCTGGTCCCACAGTATCCAAGCGCCAATGCGAAGCTGACCGAGATGATTCAGCAGGAAGCGGGGGCCAAGAAAACGTTTGTCACCGTCAAGGCGGATACGGATTGGCAGGACAGCGGCATTGAGCTCATCGAAGGCAAGCCAATTATTATCCAGGTGTCAGGAACTTGGGTCTTTCGTCTGGAAGTGGAAACGTCGGCCGACGGCCTGTCGATTCCCAAAGAGCTCCGGGATTTTCCGCTAGGCTGCCTGGTAGGGATGATACCGTCCGACGACCCGAAATTGGCGAAGCCGTTCGTGCTCGGCTCCGGCAAGCAATTTATTTCGGATCGCGGCGGCAAGCTGTTCTTGCGGATGTATGACACGGATCCGCGCGACAACCGTGGAGCACTGAAAGTGGAAATCCACGGGACGTATAAGGGAGGAAAGTAGAAGTCGTTGGAGTCCCGCCTTCAGGCGGTCTTCGGATTCCGCCTAAAGGCGGGACTCCAGCAGTCGGCGGGATTCAAGCACATTGGCCGTTTTCTTCCCTTTGGTAGGCAGTCCCTTCGTGCTTCCAAAAATGGTCATCGCGACCAGTCCCACGACGAGCAGACCGACCAGAACCGCGGCGACGATGGCAATACTGAACCAGAGGTTGCCCGTCTTGATTTCCTTGATCTGCTCCGCTTCTGCCTTCTTGCGCTTGTACTCCCGGCTGTCCTTTTTGCGGAGTCGGAATTGGGCGTTGCAAGTCGGACAGAGGACTTCTTGATCCAGCATGTCGAGCGGCGTTTCGAGCTCGTGACCGTTAGGGCAGGGGATGTGGAGAAGTTCGGGCTCGGCAGGAGGCTCGGGTGCTTCCATCACGGGGGCTTGGGGGTCGCTAGACGGTGTTGCTTCTTCGGCTGTTGTCGCGGCTGCGAGGTGGGCAAAGCGGCCGGGGGCCGGTTCATTCGGTGAATCGAAGGCGGGTCCAAAACTCGAAGCCGGTTGGGCTGGTGCTGTGAGAGGGGCTGGAATGAGAAACAGCATCCCGCACGTCGGGCAATGAACGGCCTGCCCCGCCTGGGATGGGTCTCCCTCCAGCAAGTGCCCCTGCGGGCATTGAAACTGAAAGCTCATCGCAACTCTTGGCGGGGATTGGGGTTAGGTTGAGTAGGCTGAAGCAAGGCGGGTCGCCCGTGATTCACGAAGCAACGTCTGGAGCTATTATAACCCGCAATACACCGCGCGCAAGTGTCGTGCGGAGCGAAGTTTATGGATTATTCACCTGTCGTCGATTCGCCAAAGCCGCGGACAATATTCCCCCAGTGTCGCGCATCTTGGAAGGTGGGGAAAAGGTAAACTACCTAATTCGGCTGTATTCTGTCCTGCGGAGTCACCGCGATGCGATTATGTATTGTCTCTTCGCCATTGCTTTTTCTGTTCGCTGGCGTGGCAGTGTCGGCCGACACGAACGCTGCGGGCAACGACTTCTTTGAGAAAAAAGTCCGCCCCGTCCTGGTTGCCAATTGCTACCAGTGCCATAGCGCTTCCGCCAAGGAGCTACATGGAAAGCTCCGACTGGATACTAAGGACGGCATTCGCAAAGGTGGGGAGAGCGGGCCGGCTCTTGTTCCCGGAAAGCCCGACGAGAGCCTCATCATTCAGGCCATTCGCCACTTGGACGGCGTGGAGATGCCGCCGAAGAAGAAGCTCCCCGATTATGCCATCGCCGATCTGGTGAAATGGGTCGAGATGGGTGCCCCGGACCCGCGAGTTGGCAACAGTTCCACCGTCGGGGGAAAAATCAACAAAGTCGATGCTCGCAAACATTGGTCTTTCCAGCCGGTCAAAGTGATTCCGCCGACGAACAAAGATACCGTCTGGTCGCGATCAGAAATTGACCGCTACATCGTGGATGGCCTCAATGGCAAAAACCTTCGCCCCGTCGCCGATGCCGACCGTCGGACACTGATCCGCCGAACTTACTTCGACCTGATTGGCCTGCCGCCGACGCCCGAGGAAGTGGAAGCGTTCGTCACCGATCAAACACCGCAGGCGTTTGAAAAGGTCGTCGATCATCTGCTCAGCCTTCCGCAGTTTGGCGAGCGATGGGGCCGGCATTGGCTGGATGTGGCCCGCTATGGCGAATCGACCGGCAAGGAGCGGAATGTTCCGTATCCGAATGCCTGGCGGTATCGCGATTATGTCTACGACGCTTTCAATGCCGACAAGCCGTATGACCAGTTCATTCGCGAACAAATTGCCGGCGACTTGCTGCCGGCGAAGAACGACACCGAGAAGAATGAGCATCTGACGGCGACCGGTTTTCTCGCTATCGGAGTGAAGGGGCTGAACGAGCGGAATCGCGAGCAATATTTGATGGACGTGGCCGACGAGCAGATCGACGTCAGCACGCGAGCCGTCATGGGACTGAGCGTGGCCTGTGCTCGTTGCCACGATCATAAATTCGATCCGATTCCAACGACCGATTATTACGCTCTGGCCGGAATTTTCCGCAGCACCGAAGTTTTGGCGGGGGTCAAGCCGGGAAACAACAAGACCGGGTATAGCGGCGATTTTGTTTCGCTGATCGATCCCACCAAGAAGCCAACCGCCGATCTGGATGACCGCCGCGAGCTCACGAAGCTCCAGGGGGAACTCAAGGAAGCGGAAAACGCACTCGCCAAGACGAAGGACGTGATCGCCGGCGCCAAAAAGGGAGAGGACAAGAAGGGAAAAGCAAAGGGGGCGGCTCTCAAGGAAGTTCGAGCGGCCAATGCTCGCGAAACGGCGCTCGTCGCCGAGCTGAAACAGAAGATTGAAGCCCTGGAAAAGAAAGTCGTTCCGCAAGGGGCTTCGGTGATGGGGGTCAAGGATGCCGACCGCCTGATGAATTGCCGCGTGAACATCCGGGGCGAGGTCAAGGATTTGGGACCGGAAGTGACCCGGGGTTACGTCTCCGTGCTCACCGTGCCGCAATCCCCCGATATCAACCTGAAGCAGAGTGGCCGGCTGCAACTGGCGGTTTGGCTGACGAACAAGTCCAACCCGCTGACGGCCCGCGTGATGGCCAATCGCATTTGGTATCACCTGTTTGGGAGCGGAATTGTCTCGACGGTCGATAATTTCGGCGCTCTCAGCGAGCCGCCGTCGCACCCCGAATTGCTGGATTATCTGGCCCATCGGTTCAGCGAGCAGAGCTGGAGCGTGAAAAAGCTCCTCCGCGAGATTGTCCTCAGCCGGACCTATCAACTGTCGAGCCAGCACAATGAGAACGCGTATGGGGTGGATCCCGACAACAAGTATCTCTGGCGGATGAGTCGCCGCCGCCTTGAGGCGGAGGCGATTCGCGACAGCATGCTCGCCGTCAGCGGCAAGCTCGATTTGCAGCGTCCGGTTGGTTCCATCACGCAGCAGCTCAATGGAGAAGTTGGCCGCCAAGCGAAGACTGATGGCCTGAAAAAGGAAGTGACTTTCCGCAGTGCGTATTTGCCGCTGGTGCGCGGGATGGTGCCGGAGTTTCTCGGCATCTTTGATGTGGCGGATCCGGAGCTTGTCGTCGGTCAGCGGGACGTGACCACGGTCGCCACGCAGGCTCTGTACATGATGAACAGCCCGTTCGTTCACGAGCAGTCCGTGGAAATGGCCAAGCGCGTTGTGGCGGCCGGTTCCACGGACGAGGCCCGCATCGACCAGGCCTTCCGCCTCGCTTTCAGCCGTCCGGCCGATGCCAAGGAACAGGCCGTTTCGAGCGCTTTCCTGGCGGAATATGAGAAATCGCTGGATGCATCCAGTCCTTCCCCTAGTCGCCGCCAGGAAGCCTGGACCATGCTCTGCCGCTCACTGCTTGCCTCGGGTGAGTTCCGTTACACGTACTAACTGCATTTCATTCGCCATTCGAATTTCGTCATTGAGGTTTACCATGTTTTCCCTTTCCCGCCGCCAGCTCCTCCAGTCCACTTCCTGCGGTTTCGGAATGCTCGCCTTGGCCGGCATATTGGAATCGCTCGGATTGCGAAATACTTCCGCCCAGGCGGCCAGCGAAAGCGCCAATCCTCTTTTGCCGCGGCAGCCGCATTTTGCCGCCAAGGCCAAGCGGGTGATCTTCATGTTCATGCAAGGAGCCCCTTCGCATGTCGATACCTTCGACTACAAGCCGCAACTGGAGAAGGACGACGGCAAGGCCGCGGGAGCGGGAGGCAAAGGGAACCGCAAGCTCCTCAAGTCGCCGTTCACGTTCCATAAATCGGGCAACAGCGGCATCGAAATCTCGGAGTTGTTTCCGAACCTGGCAAAGCACGCCGATGATCTCTGTCTGCTCAACAGCCTCCACTGCGACTTGCCGAACCATCCGCAGGCCAGCGTGCAAATGCATACCGGCAGCTTCCAGTTCGTGCGGCCGTCGATGGGGGCCTGGGTGCTCTACGGCCTGGGACCCGAGAACCAGGAACTGCCCGGCTTCATCACGCTCAATCCAGTCGGCCGCGTTGGCGGGGCGCAGAACTACGGCAGCTCATTCTTGCCGGCGGCGTTTCAGGGAACCCGCATCGGCGGCGAAGGAGAGCCGTTGGCCCGTGCCAGCGTCCCCAACATCGCCAGCCGCGGCGTCTCCAAGCTGGACCAGCGGACGCAGCTCGACCTGTTGCAAGAACTCAACCGCGGGCGTCTGGGGCAGGATAAGGTGAACCGCGAACTGGAAGGGATCATCGAGTCCTATGAGCTGGCCTTCAAGATGCAAACGGCGGTCCCCAAGCTGATGGACCTTTCCGATGAATCGCCGACGACGCTGGAAGCCTACGGCATCGGCGCCGGCAGCACCGCGCCGATGGGACGCAAGGGTGGCGGCGGCGGAACCGATAACTTTGGCCGGCAGTGCCTCCTGGCCCGCCGCTTCGCCGAGGCGGGGGTCCGGTTCATCGAGCTGTCGCATCCCGGCTGGGACCAGCACCAACAGCTGCGGGCCCGGCTCACCGCCAACTGCGGCGCGATCGACCAGCCGATTGCCGCCCTCATCAACGATCTCAAGCAGCGGGGGATGCTCAAGGACACGCTACTGATCTGGGGCGGCGAATTCGGCCGCACTCCCCACGCCCAGAACGAGGACGGTCGCGACCACAACGCTACCGGCTTCTCCATGTGGATGGCCGGCGGCGGCGTGAAGGGGGGCATGCGGTACGGTGCCACCGACGAGCACGGCATCAAAGCCGAAGAGAACAAGATGCACGTCCACGACCTGCACGCCACCATCCTGCACCTGCTTGGCCTCGACCACACCCGCCTCACCTACAACTACAGCGGCCGTGACTTCCGGCTGACGGAAGTGCATGGCAACGTGGCGAAAGAAATCCAGGCATAGCGATTCCCCCTCTCCCTCGGGGAGAGGGCCGGGGTGAGGGTCTTGGGCGTCAGGCTGGTATAGATATCCACCAGCCATCGGGTTCGAAAAGCGATGATCGACTTCCACCTTCGTGCCGAGCAAAGTCCGGAGAATCAGTGGCTGGAAGAGCACCCCCAGGTCATGGGGGCAATCGTATTGGCGGCCGCACTGCTGAACCTGCTGTTTGCGCTCGTAATGCTGCTGGTACCCTTACTGATCACACGCAAGATGCAGAAACTGCCGCCGCTGGCTCTGGCAGCCATGTACGCGCCCGGTGCCGCATTTTGCGCCATTGTCCTCTTCATGCTGCTCTTCGCCACGTATTTGTTTTGCGGCGGCAGCCCGAGTTTCAGGTAAGGCGACTGAACACCAGCCCTGTCACTCGTCAGTGGGCAAATCAAAGGTGCCGGTCTTCAGCGTCCAGATTCATGAAACCTGAACCACTTTTCCTTCCAGCCTACAAGAATATTTGCGACTTTTTGCTCCTTGGGCTTGTTTGTGGCACAGGTGATGGGAAACACTTGGTCATGCGCCTGGAGAATGGAAAAGACCGTTATGGAATTCCGGGCTTACGTGATGAATCAAAAATGGAGCCGTGAATCAGACTTGCGGCGACGTGAATCAACGGAACATATGTATACATAACGACTTGCGACGGGATGAATCACCGTAAGTCGCGGAAAAGAAGTAGTGTGAATCATGAATCAGGCAATACTATCGGGGGATGCGAGGGCCGCACTCAACACCAGGAAGACCCTTACCCCAGCCCTGTCCCAAGGGGAGAGGGGACAATGCACCGCCATCCCCCGCGGTTGCCTCACCCGGCATGCGCTGAGACAATTCCCATTGCACAAGTTCGCAGCCCTTAGCCCCCAGTCCCCTCCCATCACGGAGCCTCGTCATGAGCCGACTTGCCTTACCATTGTTCGCCTTCCTCGCGGCCGTCCTGATGGTCACTGAGGCCTCGGCCGAAGAGGCCAAAGCCGTTCCGTACCGCTTGCACTTTTTCATCGGCACCTACACGGGAAAGACTGCGGCCGGCAATGAGAGCAAGGGGATTTACGCTTGCGAACTTGAAATGGCGACTGGAAAACTGAACGCACTGATTCTGGCCGCGGAGACGACCAATCCCTCGTTTCTGGCGTTGCATCCCGATGGCGAGCATTTGTATGCAGTTGGCGAAATTGCGGAAGCTGGAGGGAAAAAGGTCGGAGGAATTTCAGCATTCGCACTTGAGGAAACAAAAGTTGGGGGGATTACTCCGCGGCCTTCCTATAAGCTCCGGCAACTCAATCAAGTATCCTCGGGCGGATCAGGACCGTGCCACCTGGTCGTCGATAAGGCCGGCAAATTGGTCTTGGCCGCAAACTATGGCGGCGGGAGTTGCTGTGCGGTCGCGATCAAAGAGGACGGCAGCCTGGGGGAACAGACCGGCTTTGTGCAGCATGAGGGTAAGAGTGTGGACCCCGGCCGGCAGAAGGAGCCGCACGCCCACAGCATCAACGTGTCTCCGGACAATAGGTTCGCGTTTTGCGCCGACTTGGGGCTCGACAAAGTGTTGATTTACAGGATCGACAGCGGCAAACTGATTCCGAATGATCCCCCCGCCGGCACGACGGCCCCCGGTAGCGGTCCGCGGCACTTTGCCTTTCATCCCAAGGGCAAATTCGCTTACGTTATCAACGAGTTAGGAAATACCGTCACCGCATTCGCTTATGACAAGGAGAAGGGAAGCCTGGCCGAAATCCAGTCCATCAGCACGCTTCCCAGCGACTTCAAGGGAGAAAGCTATACGGCCGAAGTCGTTGTCCACCCCAGCGGCAAGTTCCTCTACGGCTCTAATCGCCGGCACGACAGCATTGCGGTCTTCAGCGTCAATCAAACGACCGGCAAACTGACAGCGGCAGGCCATCAAGGGTATGGAATTAAGGAACCGCGGAACTTCAACATCGATCCAACGGGAAAATACTGCCTGGTCTGCAACCAGAACGGCGACAGCATCCTGGTTTTTGCTATCGATCCTTCGACCGGTGCTCTCAAGCCGACCGTCGGCAAGATCGTCGTCGGCAAGCCGGTCTGCATAAAGTTCATGGCACTGTAGCAGCACTGGGATCAGGAGTCCGCTATGAATCGCGCTAAAGCTTCGGTCGGTCCGTTGGCGGTTGTCGGCATCTTCCTCGCGGCGCACGTTGTGGTGCCGCTGATTTGGGGAGATGTGTATCCCATTACTTCTGCTCCGATGTTCCGCGACCAGCCGGTTCGATATTGCGACTATCACATCCATGCGCCGGGGGGAGCGGAGCTTCCGCAAGAGGACTGGTTTGTGCAGCGGGTCTATGACGGCAATCCTGTGGGCTATGGAGTGGGCGTCAAGCCGCCGGCGGTGATCGAGCAGAAGTTTGGCGTTGTTCACCAGGAAGAACAGGTTCGCGAGCATCTTCTGCGTCAATTCGCCAGGCTTCCGTCACCGAGTCCGGAGTTCATCACGGCTGAGCAGCAGGTCTTTGGCCCGCGGGAGGATGGGACGATTGGCGAAGTCGAAAATCACCTCTGGAGAATCACGCGGCCCTCTCCGTAGGTCTCTGTGGTGGATATTGGAAAATGACCGCTGAAACTTCGGGGGAAGCTAAATCGACGAGCGCGGCCGGCGAGTCGGCGTTGGTGAAGTGGCTGGGCGAGCAGACTCTGCCGCACTTTGGCCAGCTTGCCACGTGGCTCTTGCTCGGGGCAGCCCTTTGGCTAGTGAGGTATCCGTTTGAAATCGCTTCTGGATCTCGGCTGGCGGCGGCTTCGCTGCTGTCGTGGTTGCCGGCTGCGGTTCTCGCTTCACCCGCGAGCTTTTGGGTGGCTCGTGGAGTGCTGGTGGCCGGTGCGAGCCTGTGGGTAACGCGGAAGTTTCTGCCGTACAGTTGCTGGCTCACGGTCATTGGGTTCACCACCCTCTGGTCGCTGCATGTGGAGAATTCCTGGCACACCAACCACTGCTTCCAGATGACGAATAACCTGCTCTTCATCCAGGCACTGTGGGAGACGCTCTGCGCCCGCGAGATCCGCGCGGCGACCGCTGCCGGCAAATATTGGCAGACGCCGCTCTATCCCCGCTGGGTCACGCTGGCCGCGGTGGCCTACATCGGCATCTTTCACACGGCTGCTGGGCTTTCGAAGCTCACGTTCAGCGGGCCCGGCTGGGCGAATGGAACGAGCTTGCAACTCTGGACGCACCTCTGGGGCCGACCCTGGTCCCCCACCACCTGGCTCATTCTCCAGAGCCGTACACTGACGCAGTTTCTGCAGGTGGTTACGCTGGTGGTGGAGACGGTGGGTGTGCTGGCGGTCTTCCCGCGACTGCGGACCTGGATTGGCCTGGCAACCGTCGGATTTTATGTGGGTGTGCTACTGACGTTCGATTACGGTTTTCAATTCAATTTGCTGTTTACAGCGCTTTATCTGCTGCCGGTGGAGCGCTGGGTGGAAAATCATGTGCGGAAACGCGGCGCAAGCGAGGTGACGAATGCCTGAGCTTAAGGAGTTGTTTGGCACGGAGCACCCCGTGGCGATCGTCACCGGCAGTGGGGCCAAGCGAGTCGGCAACGCCGTTGCCCGCGCTCTGGCGGCTCGTGGATTTCATTTGGTTTTGCATGCCAATCGAAGCCTGGCGGATGCGGAAGAAACCGTGGCGGAGTTGCATCGCGCGGGAGGACAAGCCATCGCCCTTGCCGCCGACTTGACCAACGAAGCCGCCGCCCACCAGTTCGTCGACAGCGCGCACCAGCATTACGGCCGGCTCGATGTCCTCGTCAATTGCGCCGCAATCTGGCGTTCGGTTCCACTCGAAGATGTGACCGCGAATGAAGTTCAACGCAATTTTGAGATCAATACTCTGGCCACCTTTCTGTGTTGCCAGTCCGCCGGCCTCAAGATGGTCGCTCAACCAACGGGGGGCGTGATCATCAACATTGGCGATTGGGCCGTGGCCCGACCGTATCTCAATTACGCCGCCTATTTTCCGTCGAAAGGGGCGATCCCCGCCCTCACCCGCGATCTGGCGGTGGAACTCGCAGCCCGCAATCCGCGCGTCCGCGTGAACGCCATTCTTCCCGGCCCCGTGATGCTGCCGCCGGATTTGCCGCGGGAAGAGCGAGACGCCTCCATCGCGGGCACTCTCGTAAAACGGGAAGGCTCGCCGCAACATATCGCGCATGCCGTTATGTTCCTCATCGAAAACGACTTCGTTACCGGCGTCTGCCTTCCCGTCGACGGTGGTCGAACAATTGCTTCTTAAAGTGGGGTGGGCTTCCAGCCTGCCCAGAAACCTCCCCTTCCCAAATTACCGATGATCATCGACCTCCTCTCCAACGCCGACCTTTACCGCAATCTTCATCCCCGCCTCGTCGCCGGCCTCGACTGGCTCCGAGCGACGGATCTCGCCAGTCTGCCACTGGGTAAGACCGTGATTGACGGCGAGCATTTGTTCGCCCTCATCCAGGAATACATGCCGAAAGGCCCGGAACTCGGTAAGCTGGAGGCGCACCGCCGCTACTGGGACATCCAGTACGTCGCCAGTGGCGAAGAGCGGATGGGCTGGGTGAACCTCGGAGAAGTTGCTGTGTCTGAACCCTACAACCCCGAACGCGAAGTCGGCTTCTTCACCGGCAAGTGCAATTTCATCCGCGTCCCAGCCGGCTCCTTCACGATCTTCGCCCCGCAGGACGTTCATATGCCGGGCGTGGCACCGGCGGAAGGGACTTTGGGCCTGGTTCGCAAGGTGGTCGTGAAGGTCGAGGTTTGACCGCTCAGGCGGCGTGATATAATAGAGGAAAGGAGAATCATCATGTCTTTAGCCGAAGTCATGTCCGCGGTTGCTGCTCTTCCGAAAACGGAACAACGGCAAGTGCTATCCTTTTTGCAGATGCAAGTGGCGGCTGAAGAGACCGCACCGCGTCGTAAGCCAATCACGCGGCCCGAGGACAATTGCCCGCTGTCTGATGAGGAGATTCGGGCTGGAGCCGGGGATTTCACCGGCCGCACACTTGACGAGATCCTCCGCAGCCGAGGGCTGCGATGATATGGCACATTGTCTGGACCGCCCGCGGCGATAGGATGCTCCAGAAGGCGGTGGATTCAGCCTCTCAGCCAGACGAAGTCGTGATCGCCGCTGAGATGATCGAACGTTTGCTGGAAAATGATCCTCTCGATGCCGGAGAGTCGCGCGACCAGGATGACAGAATTCTCTTTCATGGGCCATTTGCCGTCCTGTATCGTGTGAATATCGAAGATCAAATCGCTGCAATTCACACCTTCTGGCGGTGGGCGAAATAGATGCCGCTTGAGCAGCTACGTGGCAATCCCCTCGACTTCCTCCGCATCCGTGGCGCTCGTACGCACAACCTCAAGAATGTCAGCCTCGACATTCCCCTCGGCAAGTTGGTCGTCATCACCGGCCCCAGCGGCTCCGGGAAAAGCAGCCTGGCGTTTGACACGATCTATGCCGAGGGGCAGCGGCAGTATGTCGAGAGCCTGAGCACGTACGCCCGGCAGTTCTTTGACCAACTCGAGCGGCCGGATGTCGATTCCATCAGCGGGCTTTCGCCGGTCATTTGCATCGACCAGCGCTCGGGGCAGCCGAACCCACGGAGCACCGTCGCCACGACGACGGAGATTCACGACTATCTGAGGCTGCTGTTCGCTCGTGCAGGCGAGGTGAAATGCCACATTTGCAGCGAGCCGATCCGCCAGCAGTCGCTGGAGCAAATTCAGGAACGATTGCTGGAGCTGCCCGAAGGGACGAAGGTCATGCTCCTCGCTCCGCTCGTTCGCGGCAAGAAGGGGGAGCATGCCGACGTACTAGCACAAGTCCGCAAGGCCGGGCTGGTCCGCGTCCGCATTGACGGCGTCATTCACGATCTCGAGCAAGCTCCGCCGCTCGACGCCAACAAGTCGCACACGCTCGAAGCGGTCGTAGACCGGCTAATTATTCGGGAGGGGATGCGGAGCCGCCTGACGGAGTCGCTAAACCTGGCCATCAAGCACGGCAGCGGTGTGGTGATTGCCGCGATTGAGCGGGAGAAGGAAACTTGGGAGGATCGGCTCTACAGCACGCTCTACGCCTGCCCGGCATGCGGCGTCGCGCTCGCCGAAATTGAGCCGAGGACGTTCAGTTTCAATAGTCCGTATGGTGCGTGTCCCAAATGCGAAGGGCTGGGGACGGAGCGAGACTTTGACTTAGAACTTTTTCGCCAATCGCAAGCGGTGACGGTGGAATCCAGCGACTCTGATCTGCGGCTGGATTTGCAGCGACAACTGGCGACTGCCATCGACGTTAACCGAAAACAGGAACTTGAAGCTCTACTGATTGACGTCCCTTGTTGCGGCTGCCACGGCGCTCGCTTGCGGCCGGAGGCCCTCAGCGTACTCGTCAATGGCAAGAATATACACGCTGTCTGCCGGCAGGCGGTCAGTGACGCGACGGAGTTCTTCCGCTCGGTCCGTTTTGACGAGGAGCGGGGTGAAATCGCCGGTCCCCTTGTCTTGGAGCTCGTTAAGCGTCTGGCCTTTTTGGAAAAAGTCGGGCTGAGCTACATCACGCTCGACCGGTCTACCAATTCACTCTCCGGCGGCGAGTTTCAGCGGGTCCGCCTGGCCACCGGTATCGGCTCGGGGTTGACGGGAATTCTTTACATTCTGGACGAGCCTTCCATTGGCCTCCACCCGCGCGATACCGAGCGGCTGATTGCGGCCCTGCGGGAATTGCAGTCCCAGGGAAACACCCTGCTGGTGGTGGAGCACGATGAAGCAGTGATGCGGGCGGCTGATTGGCTCATTGACGTCGGGCCGGGGGCAGGCTCGCGCGGCGGGAGAATCACTGCCGCGGGGACGCCGGAGCAGGTGGCGGCAAATGAGCACTCGATTACGGGGCGGTATCTCAGCGGACGGGAGAGGCAGGGGCTCACACAGAGGCCCGGAGGCACGGAGAAGGCCGGGGAGGGGAGGACAATTATTCTTGGAAGTGTGACGACGCATAACCTCAAGAACGTCACCGTCGAAATTCCCCTCGGCAAGATGATTGGCGTCAGTGGAGTCAGCGGCTCGGGCAAGAGCTCGCTGGTGAACGAAACGCTCACGCCGGCGATTCTGCGAAAGCTGGGATTGTTCGCCAAAAAGCCGGGGCCATTCACCCTGCTCACCGGCGTGGAGCAGATCGACAAGCTGATTGAGATTGACCAGTCGCCTCTTGGGCGTTCTCCCAAAAGCAATGCGGCGACGTACAGCGGCGTCTTCGACGAAATCCGCAAGGTCTTCGCCGCGACGAAAGAGGCCAAAGCCCTCGGCTTTCGGGCCAGTCGCTTCAGTTTCAATGCGGCGGGAGGGAGATGCGAGGAATGCCAAGGGCAGGGGCTAAAGAAGCTTGAAATGGGTTTCATGCCGGACCTGTATGTCCGCTGCAGCGTCTGCGGCGGGCAGCGATTCAACCGGCAGACACTGGCAGTCAAATTCAAAGGAAAGAGCATCGCCGACGTGCTGGCGATGCCGGTCGAAGAAGCCGCGCCGCTCTTCGAGAACATACCGGCCATCCACCGCACTCTCGAATTACTTCTCAGCGTCGGCCTCGGCTATCTGCCGCTCGGCCAGAGCAGCACGACTCTTTCTGGTGGCGAGGCCCAGCGGATCAAGCTGGCCACGGAACTGGCCCGCCCCGAAATGGGCCGCACCCTCTATGTCCTTGACGAGCCGACCACCGGCCTCCACGCCGCCGACGTGCGGCAGCTCATCGAAGTGCTGCAGGCGCTCGTCACTCGCGGCAACACGGTGCTGGTCATTGAGCACAATCTGGACATGCTCCTCGCCTGCGACTGGCTGATTGATTTGGGACCGGAAGGGGGAGCCGCAGGGGGCTACTTACTCTTCGCCGGCCCGCCCAAAGCCCTCACCACTAGGAGCGACAATGCCACAGGTCTCCATTTGGGATTTGTGTAATTGGTATGGTCGGCCCGGCTATTTTCCGAGCGCGTACAAGAAAAGAAACCAGGTACCTACTGACATCAATGTGGTGAACACCAGATAGCCAACGGTAACTTCGGAGGAGCAAAGCCAATCGGTGTGTAACGCCGACCGGTTGATCCTTACCACAATTGCCAAGCCGATGACAAACGCCGCCGCCACTAAGCCGATCGATTGCAGGGGAGACAGGGCTCCCCCCAAGCCAGCCATCAACCCTCTATATAGGTAGGCCAGGCTGACACAGGCACCCATGGTAATGGCGTTCAGCAGGACAATTCCCACTGCCGTGGGTAAATCGGGGGATACGAGCGCCGGCGTCTTGCCCGGGCTGGGCTCGTCCACAGTTGCGGATGGCGTTGACGGCTTTGTGATCATCAGAACAAGGCTTGCACATGCTCGTATCGAGATTGTTCCGAACATCCACCACGCCACCCCGACCGCAAGCAAAAGCAGAAAAAAGATGTCACCGGGAACGGACAGGTAAGGCGTCGCAGCGAGGTTCAGGATCATGGTGCCCTCGGTAAACTGGTACTTCAAAATTGAGAAGGATTAGACTCATTTACTGTCTGCCGCCGCTTGAGTCACTACGGCATCCAGCTCCGCCAGCCCAAACTCTGGCTTCACGTCGTAAAGGCCCGCATGATACTCCACCACCTTGCCGTCCCGGCCAATCACGACGAACAACGGCAGCTTGCTGCCGGCGGGGCGAGGGTCGCCGAGTTGCTTGAGCAACGTGCCGTCGTCCATCAAGATGCCATAGCTCAGGTTCATGAACGACTTCAGCTTTCGCGCCGAGGCAGCCGCCGCCCGTCTCGCGCCATCGTCGATAATTTTGTCATCCACAAGCACGCCGAGTATCTGCACTCCCTTGTCGCTCCGCTTGCGGAGCAGGAAATCGAGATAGCCCACCTGGCCATACGGCTCTTCAAGGGGAGTATCGCGGTAGGCCCAAAAATGCAGAACGGTCACTTTGTCCTTGAGCACTTCTTCGCCGACTTCCTTCCCGGCGAGGTCCAGAAGCTTGAACTTGCCGGTTGGCTTCCCAACCGCAGCTTCACGCAGTGCGGTGACAGCGCCGGAACGCCCCTTCTGATCTTGCAAGTCCTTCTGAGCAGCCGCAACTAACGGAGCGAGGTGCGAGTCTTTGGCTGCTTCGGCCAGCTTGGGGAGCTCCGTCCGGAGGGCGGCCAGTTCATCCTTTTCGAATTCGACCAAGTCCGTTCGCGGATTGTGATGCAAGACTTCCTTGAGTCTGGCTCCCTGTGCGAAGGCATCTTCCGCTTTGGCCGTCTCTTCCGCCGCAAGCGTCCTGGCCGAAATCAGTTCCAGCTTCAACTCATGCTGCTCCCCCTGACCGATGAAAACCGTTTCACGCAGAGCCACGACCAGCGGCGAGGATTTCTCCACAAAGATGGTCCGCTTGTGGCCGTAGGGGGTGCGGCAGTCGATTTCCAAACATTCTCGCTCGAATACGTTCTTCTCGCCGGTGACCCGAAATTCGGTCCGTCCTTCGGACCATGACGCGCCACGCTCCAGCTTTGCCTCCGCGGCAAAGAGCGGCGGGAATAGCGGGACAATGCTCTTGCCATCTTCTCGCTGATAGAGGAGCGCCGGCCCGAGCGAGCCCTCGTCCCGCCTCTTCGCCGCAACCGTCCAGATACCAAAGTGATCCAGCCAAGACCATTTTCCACGACCGCTTTCCTCTAGCGTCCAGAGCAGTTTCTGGGTGCCATCGGCGTCGGCAACCGCGACCAACACGTTCAGCTCCAGCATTTTCTTGGAAGGCGTCCCGGCTTCCTTCGCCGCCACCATCGACCCTTTGTACGTCAGGAGCGTCCCGGAGGATGGCCCATCCGCTGCGGTGACCGCAATCAGAGCGAGGACAATGGAAGAGAGAGGCATGGCGAGGCCTTCCGTGCGAATAGCTGGAAAATCGGTGGGATGTTGAGTATATGCCAAACCCACGACTTCAACAACGATTAACGAGTGCCTGCTCGTTACGCCGGCCGCGGACCGTACAAGACTTCGCTTCGCTGGAACAGAAACCACGAGGTGGCGATGTACTTGTCGCTCCCTTGCGGCATGTTGCCGCGGTGCGTGTGCGTGAAGCCGGCGGGGGCGATGATCAGCGTGCCGGCCTCGGGCCGGACCTTGCGTTCCTGGTAGAAAAACTCCGTCTCGCCTCCCACGGGGACGTCGTTCAGATATATCGTCCAGAGCAGGATGCGATGCAGTGCCTCCGCCGCGGCATCGCCAGGATAGATTTCCGAGTGCCAGTGTGGATAGCCACCCTGATCGGCCAGATACTTCTGCAAGTTAATGCGGCCAAAGCGAAAGACGTGGCTGAGAGTGCTGAGAAACTGGTGCTCGCTCAGCGCGGGAAAGTTCTCAAGATTGATAAGCTTGCTTTCGCCCGTGGCCGGATTCGGATATCGCAGGGCGAGAGCCCCGATCATGCAGTAGGGATATTTCCTCACGTACTGGGCGAGACACGCGAAGGCCGCACCTTGCAACAGCTTCTCCACTTCGTCCCATTCCGGCCGGCCGGTGATGGTGATGTCGTAGCTGTTTTTCAGCTTGGTATCGACCCCCGAGCCGACTTGCCCGCGAACCGCCTGGCCGCTCTCGTTGAACAGTTCGGTGATCGCCGTGCAGAGATTGGCCGGAACGGCCTGCGGATAGACTTCCAGGAAATCGTGCATGAATGGATTCTACCGCAACCCTACGGCAGCCGCGTCAGGAAGCTGCCGTTGTTGGCCACGTCGAGCAGGGGGCGGCAGTAGTTTTGGCAGCCGCCGCGCCCTTGGCCGAAGGGGGTCCAGACGAGGTTGAACGAAATATTCCAGCTCTCGTCGTTAAAACGGAAGTCGGCCTCATCGTCCGCGACGACGTACAGAAAGTCGGTACTGAACTGCCAGCAAGGATTGATCGGCAGGCGGATGTTGCCGCCGAGCAGCCCGCGGCTGTCATCAGTGGCGCCGCCGAAGATGCGTCCTTCTCCGCCGCACTCGAATTGCCGGCGGTAGTAGAAGGCATAGATATCGACGGGTTCCACATCGAGCGTACTCGACCGGAAGGTGATGGAGTTATTGCCGAAGAACGGAACCTGGGCATCCGTGGTGGCTTGATCTCCACCAGCGGCGAACCAGAAGCCCAGCTCATTGCCGCAGGGCATCATCCAGCCGATCTCGCCGCGAACTTGAGTCAGGTCGATGTTGTAGTCCCAGTCATCGTGCAGAAAATCGACTACCACGCCCATTTGCAAACCGAGATCAACACGGCGGAACGCTCCGAGTGTGGTAAAGAACTGAGTTCGATCATCGGGCGTGAACGGGGCTCCCTGAAAGTTGCTTTGCGTGGCGTTGATGCCGGCTTGCACCGTCGTGCCGCAGAAGAAGGGCAAGCCGGCATTGAATCCTTCCTGAAAACCAAAGCTGCCGGTGCTCCGGTTGAGCGGGCCGGTGACTCCATGGGCTCCCATGAAGCCTTCGATATATCCGATGCGGGGAAGAGGGAAGCAGCAAGGATTGCAGTTGTCTCCCCAATTGCGGCCATAACCGCGCGGACGATAACCCGAGCCGTAGTATTCTTCCTCGCCGAGGTACTCTTCTTCGTAAATCGGCTGGCCATCAAACGGCTGACCTTTGTGCGTCATCATTTTCTTCCCCATGGGCATCGGAATGTCGTCTTCGGACTCCATTTCCGACATGGGGGCCTGAGTGAAGTGGCTTTGGCCGCGATAGTTGCGGCTGGCCATTCGCTCATGAGCGGGGATGAACGAGTTGCGAATACCACCAGGCATCGGCTGGGCTGAATGCGAAGCGCGCTGAGCATTTTCCGGCAAGGGGCGAACGTTGCGGCGAGGAGCGGCTGCTGCCCGCGATTCCTCATACGCGGCGTGGCGGACGGAGTTTCGCGCGCCGGTGCCAACGGGCTGCTCATCGGTTTGCTCGACCTCGTCGTCAGCCACTTCGGCGTCGGCCAATTCCTGCTCCGCTTCCTCGGCCGCTTGCTGGTCTCGGCGCTGGGCATCCCGCTCTTCCGCCGCGCGGCGGGCATGGCGGCCAGCCCGGCTGGCAATATCGGGAGGAAGGGCGAGGGCTGGCGCTGCTAGCTGGAGGCCGATAGCGAGGGTCAGAGTAGCAAACGAGAGATTCCGCGGGGAGCAGAGCATGGAGAGATCCTTTCAGGTCGGCCAGTAGAGCTTCCGCGCGTGCGGACGCACCTTCCGGCAGCACGGTTATCGGAGCTTTCCTGATCGGAACTTTCGGAATAATCAGAAAACTTTTCCCAATCGGCAAAGTTTGGCAAACTCAGCCGTCGCGTCCACGCGGCGCTCCCCGCGTGGTCGCGGGGGCTAAGCTCGCAATGCGGCCAGCGCCGCTCGGATGGATGCTAGCTGTTCCTGGTACTGGGCCAGGCCCGCTCGTTCGGTTTCGACGACGTTCGCCGGCGCTCGATCAACGAAGCTTGCGTTCCCGAGCTTGGCTTCTTTCCCCTTGATGAGCCCGAGCAGTTTTTGCTCTTCCTTCTCGTTCTTGGCAATCTCCGCCGGCTTGTCGATGAAGTCTTTCATGTCGACGAAGATTTCCATCCCGGACACAGCCGACTTGCTGGCCATGGGCGGCGGAACGACGCTCGGGCCGAAGCCCGTGGCGGTCGCGTTGGCCATCGACTGGAAGTAGGCGGCCATCGGCTGCAAGAGGGCAGCAGTGGCGGCGTCGCACTTGATGCAGAACTCCACCTTGTTTCGCGGCGGGATGTTCTGCCGGCTACGGATTTCGCGGAGGGCGGCGAGGGCGGCTTGGAAGGTGGCGAAGCGGGCTTCGGTCGCTTTGTCCTGATGGCTGGAATCTGGACGAGGCCAAGGAGCGATGATCACGTGCTGCGTGGCTTCGTATGGCTCGGGAATTCCTCGCTTCGGCGCGAGCTGGCCGAGGTTGTGCCAGATTTCTTCCGTGATGAACGGCATGATGGGATGGAGCAGACGGAGGAGCACGTCGAGCGTATGGGCGAGTACCCGCTGAGCATTGGGCTTAGCCGCTTCGTCTTGCAGCCGGCTCTTGCTGATCTCCACGTAGAAGCTGCAAAACTCGTCCCAAGCGAAGTCGTAGAGCAGCTTGGCCGCATCGGCATAGTGAAAGGCTTCGATGGCCGCCGTCACTTCCTGCGTCACCGTCGACAGGCGGCTCAGCAGCCAGCGGTCTTCCACCGGCAGTTCGTTCACGTTTACCGGGGCAGGGGAGTAGCCCTCCAGGTTGATGAGCGAAAAGCGGGCGGCGTTCCAGAGCTTGTTCATGAAGTTGCGGGCCACTTCAAACCGCTCGCTCACCACCGCTGCCCGCGGAATCGCCTTGTCCGCATCGGTCCGCGCCCACTGCGTGGAGAACTCTTTTCCGCACTTGCTACAGGCCACTTTGGGCAACTCGCGGTTCTTCTTGGTCTGGTCGATGAGGGCCTGGCAGTGCGGGCACTCGAACTGCACCGGCATCCGAACGTCCTGCGTCTCGGTGGTCAGGCTCGTCAGCCCATAGCGGAGCGAATCGGCCCCGAACTTGTCCACAATGTCGAGCGGGTCCACTCCGTTCCCCTTCGACTTGCTCATCGTCTCCCCATAGCCGTCCAGAATCTTGGGATGGATGAAGACCTGGCGGAACGGCACCTCCCCCACATTGTTCAGCCCCGTCAGCACCATCCGCGCCACCCAGAGCGTGATGATGTCGCGACTCGTGATGAGAACGCTCGTCGGATAAAAATAGCCCAGTTCCGGCGTCTTCTCCGGCCAGCCGAGCGTGCTATGGGGCCAAAGTGCGGAGGAGAACCAGGTGTCGAGAACCTCGGGATCGCGAGTGAAACCAAGACGCTCACCTTCCGGCCAGGTTTCCCCATTTCCGAGGCAAACATACAGGTCGTGTTCGCCGCGAAGTTCGGAAACGGAGTCTGACTGAAGAGATCCGCCGTCAGTCGGAACAATTCTCTGTGCAAACGATGTCACTTCATCTTCAGTGAAAATGAACACACAGGTTTCCCAGTTAGTTCCATCGAAGTTTACGCGCTTGTGCCACACCGGGATCCTGTGCCCCCACCACAACTGCCTGCTAACCGGCCAATCCCGCTTTTCGCCAAGCCAATCGAGATAACTCTTTGCATACCGCTCCGGAGTAATCTTCACTCGGCCGCTAGTAACCGCATCCATGGCCATTTGCGCGAGACCGGGCTCCGCTTCTGCCCTCTGCCCTCTGCCGTCTCCTCATCCCCCATCTTCACGAACCACTGGTCGGCCAGGTACGGCTCAATCGGGGTCTTGCTTCGGTCACTGTGCGGCAGCTCGATTTCGCGATCTTCCACGTCGCCGAGTAGTTCGAGCGCATCGAGGTCGGCTACCACGGCATCGCGGGCCTTCTTGATGGTCAGTCCTTGGTACTTCCCCGCCTCGGCGTTCAGCGTCCCGTCGGGATTCAGGATGTTGATCATCGGCAGCTTCTGGCGCTGCCCCACCAGGTAGTCGTTCGGGTCATGCGCCGGCGTGATCTTTACACAACCGGTGCCGAGCTCCGGCTTGGCCCATTCGTCGGCGATGAGCGGAATTTCGCGGTCGAGGAGCGGCAGCATCAGCTTCCGCCCGGCCTTCGCCATGTCACGCAGCACGATGAGTCCCGGCAGCATCTCGGT
>SXOA01000055.1 GCA_005778405.1 Planctomycetaceae bacterium | reverse complement strand
CCTTTGGGAGAGGGCCGGGGTGAGGGTTTTCCAACACCACCGGTTGCGTGATTCTGCCGCACGATTCCAAATCATACGGTGAAAACGCCTGCAGCTGAGCCGCCGAATACGTGTTCCAAAACTCGGGCTTGATCGCCCCTTGCATGTCCGAAGCCATCGCCTGCAGCGACTTCTTGCAGACCTCCGGCCAGCTCCCCGCCTCGTTCGTCATCCCCCCCTTCTGCCCCCCCATCCCCAGCGCGCACGTCTTGCACGCGTTCTTGCTCCGCATGGCCTTCCACATCGCCCAGAAGCCGCCGGAAGACCGAGCCTTCTTGAGCGTATACCAAATGGCGCGCCAGCCGCCGCCGGAGGTGAGTTTTTTCATGATGGGTCCATTTTACCGCAAGGACAATGATGTGTCGTCCTACGCAATCACTGCGACAGCGCGACTCATTGTTTTACGCTACAAGAACGCTTGCAGAGCTTAGCCGCCGCGTCCACGCGGCGAATCCCCGCGTGGACGCGGGCGCTAATCCGTCCACAAGCCCGATTCCGCAGTGCAATGTGAAACACTGAGTACCTTTGGTCGCTGTTCAGCTTCTTGCCCGCGTTCGCTACACCCTCTATGCTCAATAATCCCTTGGGCATTCGCTTCTTACTGACAATACCGGCAGGCTTCCCATGCGCAACATCATCTCCCTGGTCCTGGGTGGCGGTCGCGGTACGCGGCTGTATCCGCTGACCAAGTATCGGTCCAAGCCGGCGGTGCCGCTGGCGGCCAAATATCGGCTGATTGATATTCCGCTGTCCAACTGCATCAACAGCGGACTCAACCGGATGTATGTGCTGACGCAGTTCCTCTCGGTCAGCCTCCATCGCCATTTGCGGCAGACGTATCGTTTCGACAACTTCGACGGAGGCTTTGTCGAGCTCCTGGCCGCCCAGCAAATCAGCGACGACGCCAAGGGGGACTGGTATCAGGGGACCGCCGACGCCGTGCGGAAGAACCTCCGCTACCTCACCCAGCCGGGCATTGACTATGTGCTCATCCTCTCCGGCGACCAGCTTTACCGGATGGATTTTCGGGAGATGCTTCGGACGCATCAGGAGTGCGGGGCGGACGTCACCATTGCCGGCATGCCAGTGGATCGCCAGACGGTTCGCTCGGTCGGCGTGATGCGGGTGGGGGAAGACGGCCGAGTGGGCGGGTTTTTGGAAAAGCCCCAGACCGACAAGGAAATCGACATCGTCAAGATGGACCCAGCCTGGATCGACGCCCGCGGTATCGAAAGCAAAGGTCGCGACTGCATCGCCAGCATGGGGATCTATCTGTTCAACCGGGACACGCTGGTGGACGTGCTGAGCAAGACCGATTACCACGATTTTGGCAAGGAGATTTTTCCCGCCACCGTCCGGGCCAAGAAGGTGTTCCTGCACCTGTTCGACGGCTATTGGGAAGACATTGGCACTATCAAGGCGTTTTATGAAACGAACCTTAGCCTGGCCTCCGAAAACCCGCCGTTCGAATTTGCCCGCCCGGAAGCCCCCATCTACACCCGCCCGCGGTTCCTGCCGCCGACGCTGCTGGGGGGAGCGACCATCAAGGGAAGCCTCATCGCCGACGGCTGCAAAATCGGCCGCGGGGCGGTGATTGAAAACAGCGTCATCGGCCTGCGGAGCATCATTGGCGAGAACGTCACCATTCGAAACACGGTCACGATGGGAGCCGACGCCTACGAACGGGAGAGCGAACTTAAAGCTGACCGCGCCGCCGGTCGCCCCCCCCTCGGCATCGGCAACGGCAGCCATATCGAAGGGGCCATCCTGGACAAGAACTCCCGCATCGGCCAGAACGTCCACATCTTCAACGAGCGGAAGGTCGAAACCCGCGGCGAAGACGAACCCTGCATCATTCGCGACGGCATCCCCATCGTGGTGAAGGAAGGGGTGCTGCCGGATGGGTGGAGGTTGTAACAGGAGGCCTAGCGCCTGAACTTGAACGGGGTTATCATTGTCTAAGAGTATTGAAACAGGGGACCGTAGCTCAATGGTTAGAGCAGGGGACTTGGCCGGAACGACCTAAACAGTTTTGCATGGTCGAACCGCACGGGTTGCTGTCGTCTTCGAGCGCGAGGACTTCAGTAGAATCTGCCAAACTCGGGGAAGGCTCATTCTCGACGGAGAATTGCTGATCCCGAGCCAAGCTGCCAGACGGCAGAAGGTGTAGAGGCCAGACGGCAGACACGTAAAGTGAAGGTATGGTCCAGACCACGAACCCGAAAGGGGCGGCGAAAGCCGAAGTGGTAGGCATAATCCCTTGGTTGCAGGTTCGAGTCCTGCCGGTCCTATTTCAATTCGATGCCGAGAAGGTTTCCGGCAAAGGAGCTGCGCGGAAATCTTCTCTTCAATGATTAGAATTGGATGGTACGCCCACGGCTTTGCGAGAGCGTGTCATCACAGCACTGCAGCATTTGTTTTCGCGCAGTTGCCAAGTCGCTGAACAGCAGATGACCCAGCTTGTGCGCGGCTCCTGACGGCCGCCACCCACTAGACGGGGGTGACGTTCTCGGCGCAAGGCCCCTTGGGCCCTCGGCCTTCGGTGTAAGAGACCTTTTGGCCTTCCCGCAATTCGGCGAAAGTCGCACCTTTCACACTCGACGAATGAAAAAACAAGTCCTTGCTACTCCCAACGTTGATGAATCCAAAACCCTTGTCCGTGAGTTTCTTGATCGTGCCTTCTGCCATTGCTGAATATCCCTTGAGAAAGTGCGGGGGAACTCAAGGACAAATCGTCCCGCAGTCCCCCTGCCGGTCTTTATGGTATCCGGGATAGTCGCTTTCAACAATGCTTGGAAGGCTGCCCTGCGATGAAGTTGTTTCGCCGGGAAGGACTCAGTGCTTAAGCTGCACAAACGCTTGCCAAGCTTGACCGCTGCGTCCACGCGACGAATCCCCGCGTGGAAGCGGCGGCTAAGCTTCGCTGGGAACCATTGCCCGATTTCCTGCTATTCTTGCTTTTGGGACAATTCCCCCTCCGAGTGTGCGCAAACTCGGTTGTTCTCAAACGGCCGTTTTAATTGTCACTCGGACGAACCCATGACCAGATATTCCCTACGAAGCCTCCTGCCCGTTTTGATCGCCGCGATGATCATCTCCTTCTGGCCAGCCGCCGAAGCTGCCGGCCAGCAGTTGCAGGCCGGCGCGGCCACCAGCAATATCACGCCGCCGCTGGGAAAGGACATCATCGGCGGCTTTCAGCCTTTTCCTTCCAAGCACGTCCATGACGAGCTGCACGTCCGCTGCCTGGTCCTGGCCGATGGCAAGACACGGCTGGCGCTGATTGTCTGCGACCTGCTGGGGATTCATCGCAGCGTCAGCGATGAGGCTCGCAAGCAGATTCAGGAAAGCACCGGAATTCCGCTAGAGCGCGTTCTGATTTCCGCAACCCACACCCATTCCGCCAGCAGCGCGCTCGGGCAAGACCGCTTCAAGCACGGCCAGCCGCTCGATGAATACCAGCAGTTTGTGGCTCGGCGGATTGCCGACGCCGTGAAATGTGCCGTCAACCGGCTGCGGCCGGCGCAGATTGGCTTTGGCACTGCCCTGGCTCCCGAACACGTCTTCAATCGTCGCTGGTACCTGAAGCCGGGAACGATGCCGCTCAATCCCTTTGGCGAACTGGATCAGGTGAAAATGAATCCCGGGGCTGGCAACCCGAATCTGTTGGAACCAGCCGGGCCGACCGATCCAACGATTTCCTTTCTGGCAGTCCGCGGCCTGGATGGCAAGCCAATGTCCGTGTTCACGGCTTACTCGCTCCATTATGTCGGTGGAGTAGGGGACGGAGATATTTCCGCCGACTACTTTGGCATGTATTGTTCGCATCTTGGGAAACTAATGGAGGCGGAGCAACAGGATCCTCCCTTCGTCGCACTTCTAGCGAACAGCACTAGCGGCGATATCAACAACATCAATTTCCGCAATCCTCGCCCCCGGCAGGATTCGTACGCGCAGATGCGGACCGTGGCGGAGGACGTGGCGGCCAAAGTCCATCAGGCTCTCGCCAAGATCGAGTACAAGAAAGAGGTGACGCTCGATGCCCGCTATCGCGAGTTGCCGCTGGCCTGGCGAAGGCCGACACCCGAGCAATCCGCCTGGGCGAAGGCCACGCTGGAAAAAGCTCCGGCCGCGGCTGGCAAGACGGACCTTTCGGCCATCTATGCCGAGCGTACTCAGCGGATGGCGGAACATCCGGAGACGGCGCAAGTGCCGCTGCAGGTGCTGCGAATCGGCGACGTCTGCCTGGCGACCATGCCCTGCGAAGTGTTCTGCGAGATCGGGCTGGATTTCAAAAGCCGTAGCCCGCTGCCAAGAGCCTTTATGGTCTCGCTCAGCCACGGCTATCTGGGCTATCTCCCCACGCCGCGTCAGCACAGGTTGGGGGGCTACGAGACCTGGCTAGGAACCAATCGGCTGGAGCCGCAAGCGTCCGACAAAATGCTGGAAAGCCTGTTGGAAATGGCGGAAGAAGTGAAAGCGACGCTCCCCAAACCGTAGACACCAAAAGGGCACAGACTTTTTGTCATGCGTGAGCATTCCGATTAGCCAGGCGCTTGCGCAGCAAGGCCAACACGATCTTGGCGATTTCGACCACGCTGACTGGTCCCAGCGACAACCCAAGAATCAATAACCAGCCATCCATCGAATGCGCGGAAACCTCGAGAATAGGCTGAATAAAGGGGAGTGTCACAGCGCCAAGCTGCAATAAGGCCGAAACCGCAATCGCACCCAGCAAATGTGGATTCGTAAGCAGCCCCAACTCTGGCATCGTATAGCGGCTGCTGCGGCAGGCGAGCGAGAACAGTAACTGCGAATAGGCCAGGATGCAAAATGCCGCCGTGCGGGCCTGGCTCAGATTCTCGTCGTTACCTCGATAGACCAGCCAGAATCCCGAGGCCGTGGCGACGGCAATCAACACGCCGTTGATCAGGATGGAGACCCCTTTCTCCATCGTCAGCACCGGCTCGCGGGGAGGGCGGGGGGGGCGCTGCATGAGAGAGCGGTCCGGCGGTTCCATCGCCAGCGCGAGCGCCGGCAACCCGTCGGTGACCAGGTTGATCCACAGAATCTGAATGGCCGCCAGCGGGATCGGCCAGCCTGCCAGCGCCGCAAACAACATGAATAGCACTTCTCCCGCATTGCAGGAGAGCAGATAACGCACCACGTTCTGGATGTTCTCGAAAATGCAGCGTCCCTCCTCGACGGCACTCACAATGGATTTGAAATTGTCGTCCGTCAGGACCATATCCGAGGCTTCCTTGGTCACATCGGTCCCCGCGATTCCCATCGCGATCCCAATATCGGCGGCCTTCACGGCCGGGGCGTCGTTGACGCCGTCTCCGGTCATGGCCACCACGTCCCCCTGCTTCTTCCAGGCGTGAACCACCCGCAATTTGTGCTCGGCGGAAACGCGGGCATAGACGCTCGTCTGTTTGACGCGGGTGGCCAGCCAGTCGTCGGACTGTGCCTCCAACTCCTGGCCAGTGATGACCTCGTCGTTACCCGAGAGAATGCCCAGCTCCGTGGCGATGGCCCGCGCCGTTTCCGGATGGTCGCCGGTGATCATGACTGGCCGAATTCCCGCTCCGCGGGCGGCTGTGACCGCCTCTTTGGCTTCTTCGCGCGGGGGATCGATCATGCCGCACAGTCCGGCCAGGACGAGATCCTTCTCCGAAAATTTGTCCAGCTCCTGGACTGGATTCCAGCGAAACGACAGTGCCAGCACACGGAGCGCCCCAGCCGCCAGCCGGGCGCATTCCTCAAAGAGGGCACGTCGCCGTTCGTTCGTGAGCGGCTGGGATTCCCCATCTACAAACTCATGGGTACAGAGCGGCAGCAGGACCTCCGGCGCCCCCTTGGTGTACATCACCAAGGAATCATCCCCTTCTCGATAGATAACCGACATTGCCTTGCGCTGCGAGTCGAAGGGGATTTCCGAAACCAGCGCGGCCGGCAGCGAGGATTCGGCAATGCCTCCCTTGCGGGCCGCGACGAGGAGCGCCCCTTCGGTCGGATCTCCCAGCACCTGCCAGGCATCCGGCTTGTCTTTCGCCGGCACGACCTTGGCGTTGTTGCACCGGGCCGCGATGGTGAGCAGGAGCTCCAGGTCAGGAGTTTTCGAAACGTTGGCGGCAGCTGCCGCGGCGAAGAACTGACCCTCGGGCGAGTAACCGGTTCCACTGACGCGATATTCCACATTTCCGACGACCACGGTGCGAACGGTCATCTCGTTGCGAGTCAGGGTTCCCGTCTTATCGCTGCAAATGACGGTTACCGAGCCCAAAGTTTCCACACTCGGCAGTTTGCGAACCAGCGCATTTCGCCGAGCCATTCGCTGCAATCCAAGAGCCAGGGCGAGTGTCACGACGGCTGGTAGTCCTTCCGGCACGGCAGCCACGGCCAGGCTGACTGCCACCAGAAAGGTCTTCAGCCATTCCCCACTCCGAACCACTTCCAAGCCGTAGACGATGGCGACCAGGGCCAGGCAGACCCAGACCAGCACCTTGCCAAGTTCCGTGAGGCGACGCTGCAACGGCGTAGGTTCCGCAGGCTCGCGCTCGAGCATTCCCGCGATGCGGCCCAGCTCCGTCTCCATGCTGATGGCGACGACCAGGGCCTTTGCGCGCCCCGTCGCGGCGACCGTTCCCATGTAAATCATGTTCCGGCGGTCACCGAGTGTCGCTTCCGCGGAAAGTTTTGTCTGAGCGTCCTTTTCAACTGGCGTCGACTCGCCGGTCAGCGAGGCCTCCTGAATTTGCAGCGAATAGGCCTCCAGCAGTCGGGCATCAGCCGGGATGTTGTCCCCAGCTTCAAGCTCAATCAGGTCGCCCGGCACGAGGTCGACGGCGGGCAGAGACTTTGCCTGTCCGCCGCGGATGACTTTCGCATTCGGAGCCGACAGTTTTCGCAGAGCCGCAATCGCCTGCTCGGCCCGTTCCTGCTGAAAGAAGCCGATGAGCCCATTGAGCAGCACGATGGCCAGAATTGCCACCGTATCCGTCACATCGCCCAAAAACCCTGCGATTACCGCGGCAACAATCAAGATCCAGACCACCAGGTCCTTGAATTGTTCCAGGAATCGCCGCCACATCGGCTGGCGCGGCGCTTCGCGGAGCTCATTGGGGCCAAGCTGCTTCTGGCGCAGGTCCGCCTCGGATTCCTCAAGTCCACGCGCCAAGTCGGTCTTCAGCTCCGCGGCAATAGCATCGGGAGTGGAGCTATGGAAGGTCACGTATGCTGCTTTCGATATTTAAGTCGTGCCGACGAGTTTTGCCGCGTGGCACACGGAATGCCCAGAGTCGCTAAAGTATTCCAGGCCGCCAAATCCCTCAAGCCACTCAAAAAAACTCTATGGATCCACTTCACGCCGACCACACACCGGAAGCTATTTCCAGACGTCTGCAAGCCGCCAGTCGTCACAGCTATTTGAGCGACCTGGTGCTCGGGGCCATTGACGGCACCGTCACCACATTTGCCATTGTCGCGGGTGTCGCGGGAGCGGATATGCCCAATCATGTGGCAATCATTCTAGGCTGCTCGAACATTCTGGCGGACGGCTTCAGCATGGCGGTGAGCAATTTTCTCGGCACCCAGGCCGTGCGGCACCATGTGGAGCAGGTGCGCGAAAACGAAGCCCGCCACATCGACACAATTCCCGAGGGTGAACGGGAGGAGATCCGGCAGATTTTCGCCGCCAAAGGATTTGAAGGAGACGTGCTGAACCGGATTGTGGAAGTCATTACCCACAACCGCCAACAATGGATCGACACCATGGTCACCGATGAGCACGGTTTGCAACTCAGCGGCCCTTCCCCGTGGCGAGCCGCGGGGGCAACCTTCGGGGCCTTCTTGCTGGCTGGCTTCGTACCGCTGTTCCCTTTTTTCCTGCCGATCAGTCTCCAGGGAAATACGATTTTTCTGCTCAGCACCATTGCTACCATGACTACGTTCTTTTTGATCGGCGTGGCCAAAGGCCGAGTGCTGGGACGCTCTTTGCTCCGCTCGGGGCTGGAGACACTGGCGATGGGAGGGGCGGCGGCTCTGCTGGCGTATGGTGTCGGAGCCGCCCTACACGCGCTCATGGCGAAATGATGAGAATCCACGTCCACGCAAAGTCGTAGGCGTGCCACCCTTGCGCATCGTCGAGGCGGCTAATTCCCCGCTGAGCCAAGCTTGAGCTGCGGGAACTCTTCCAGCCGGGCCATTCGCGTCTTACGCACGTACTTGTGGCAATTCACGCACTTGAGAGTTGCGTCGACATAACCCAGGGCCGCCGCTTCCAAGTTCTTCTTCTTGGCAGCCTCGGTGATGGTATCCACGCTGCGACGGAACTCAGTGCTCCGCTCGCGATATTCAGGTGTTTGAAGCACCATCCAATTCTCGTCCTCGCAGAGCAGGCTCATCGCCTGCGCACTCTTGGCGATCAGGTCGAAGTCCTCGGTCGCCAACCCTTTGAGCACTTGCTGCGAATGCGACAACTTGGCTTTCATGAAAATGGCGACGTTGTCTTGGGCTCTCGCGGAGCCGGACACGAGAGCACTCGCGAATAGGCAACTGAGCAAGAGAATGGGGCGCATTTTTTCATCTCCGTTGAAAGTTCTGCTTTTCGAGGAACGAAAGGCGACTTAGGTGGTGGACAGCGTATCCATTGCCGGCGAACCAAAGCCAAACAGCAGGACGCGGTTTTCTTCCGCCTCGTGGGCGTGCAATCGGTGCAGAAACCCGCTGAACGATCGCTGCAACGCTGGCAGGTCGTTGGGTTGTTGAGCCACCGATTCCGCCTCACCGATCATCCCGTCCAAGGCCGTCAGAAACCCCGCATGTTCCGCCTGCAAAGTCCGCACATCCTCCGACAGGCAAGGAGATCGCGACTGTGCTTCCTCTAAGCACCCTCCTTCTTCTTCCTGTCGGAAGTGACGGACAAGTTTTTCCCGCAACTGACGGAGCCGGACCAGGAGCGCGGGGGCCGGATTCTCCTGGCTCCAGGCAACTGCATTCGCCACGAGGTGCTGTAGCTCCTCCAAGGAATGGTTGATGTGGATATGCTCGATCCTCAAATGCTCCACATAGGTCCGGCAATCGTCGTTTCCGTTCATGGCAGGTCTCCTTCTGGTAGGCAACTTAGGCCGTGGTGCCGTTATTCTCAGGCGACGACATGGGCTGGTTGCTTAACAGTAAGTACAGGGCAGGGAGCGGCGCGGACGACCGCCTCAGCGACGCTCCCCATGAGCAGTCGTGTCAGCCCGCGGCGGCCATGGGTTCCCATCACAATCATGTCCGCGCCCTCCGTCTCCGCCAGGTGGATGATGGCGTCCGCGGGATCGCCGGCGAGCAACCGCCGTTCCACCGGGACCTGCGAATCGGGTACAGCCACGGCATTCAGCTTGGCGAGCAGTTCCTCGGTAGGCGGTTCTGGAATGGCATAGAGATACTCGCCACCAGCGGCCGAGAGGGGAATGATCTCCACGTGCGTCAGGATCAGGGATCCACCACTATCACGGGCCAAGGACGTGGCCATCTCCAGAGCGGCTTCGCTGCCGGCCGAGAAATCAATCGGAACGAGGATGCGGAGGGGTTTCATGGGACGCTCCTTTTCTGAGAGGCAGTTGACTCACCTGTCATTTTCTATCGCAATTGACGGGCCGAATCCATTTCCGCACAAATCCTCGCCACGGCGTTCCCAATTGTGCGAAATAGGTACAGTAACCCGCGCGAATCCGCGCGCTTCGCACACTTCAGCGTCCAACTGCACTCGTTTGTGTCCACCTTGCTGTGCTCAGGCATGTGCGGCGCACAAAATGCGATGTGGAGCTTGCCAGCCTGGCGCATTCCCAACTCGCCTAAGTACCTTCACAGGAGAGAAAGCATGAACCGGATTCTCTGTTCGCTGACCATTTGGGCCGTCCTGGCGTTGTCGACCGCCGCCGCCGAGGACCAGAAGCCAGCCGTCAAGGAGTCAGCGGCCCCCGTGGGGAAAGTCGATGATAAGAACCCCAGCATCTGGATGAAAAAGAAGCTCGATTATTCACAGAACATACTGGCCGGGATCACGCTGGAGGATTTTGACAAAATTGCCGACAACGCCAGGGCCATGAAAGGGCTGGGGAAGTTCGAAGGTTTTGTCCGTAGCCGAAACGCTGCCTACACCCGGCAATTGCAGCTATTTGAGGAGACGAACGACGAAATCATTCGCCAAGCCGACAACGACAATGTCGAGGGGGTTGCGTTGGCGTTCACGCAGCTCACCATCAATTGCGTCAACTGTCACAAAGTGTTGAGGCAGCATGTAAAGTCGGGCGGTGCGAAGTAAAATGACTCCCAGTTGTAAGGGATCCTTGCCGTGAGCTCACCCATCATGCTGGACCTGTTGATTGTCGAAGACGAACCGGAATTTCGGGAGTTGCTCATGCGCCGCTTCACCCAGGTGGGATGGCGCGTGCAAGGGGCCGGCACGGGGGAGGATGCTCTGGACCTGCTCTCCCGCCGCGAGTTTGATGTTGCCGTCCTGGACATGATGCTCCCTGGGATGAACGGCCTGGAGTTGCTGGCCAAGATCAAGGCGGGGCCCACGGACTGCGAGGTGGTCATGCTGACCGGCCAGGCCACCGTGGAAACCGCGGTCACGGCCATGAAGACGGGGGCCTACGACTATGTCGTCAAGCCCTTCCCCTTGCAGGAGTTGGAAGCGCTGATTGAACGGGCGAATGAGCGCAGAAAACTGGCCAAGGAGAACCGCCAACTGAAGGCAGTCATGGCCAGGGAACGCGTTCCGGCCAGCATGATCGGCACTTCACCCGCCATGCAAGAGGTGTTTCGTCTCATTGAGCGTGCCGGGCCGAGCGATAAGGCGATACTCATCCAGGGAGAGAGCGGCACCGGCAAAGAGTTAGTCGCTCGGGCGCTCCATCAGGCCAGCCACCGGGCCGACAAGCCGCTGGTGGTCATCAACTGCGCCGCACTGCCGGAGTCGCTGCTGGAAAGCGAGCTCTTTGGTCACGAAAAAGGTTCCTTCACCGGGGCCATCAACGCCAAGCAAGGGTTGTTTGAAGTCGCCGATGGCGGCACGTTGTTTATTGATGAAATCGGCGAAATGCCCGGCTCCCTGCAAGCCAAAATGCTTCGCGTTCTGGAGGACGGCTCCATGCGGCGGATTGGCTCGATCAAGGAGCGCCGCGTCGATGTCCGAATCCTGGCCGCCACGAACCGAAATATGAGCCACGAAGTGGCGGAAGGGCGTTTCCGCGAAGACCTGTATTACCGAATCAACGTGATGTCTTTGGAACTCCCCCCGCTGCGGAAGCGGTCGGGGGATGTTCCGCTCCTCGTGCGGCAATTCCTGGGGTCGGGCTGGGATATCGAGCCGGTGGCCGAGATGGCCCTGGAGCAATACGCCTGGCCGGGTAACGTGCGGCAACTGATCAACGCGATCGACCGGGCCAAGATCCTGGGGGACGATGGGCTCATCCGGCTGCACGATCTCCCCAGGGAGGTTTTCGAGCCGCGGTCCGCGCCGAACTCTTCAGGCGAACTACTCACTGACGACCTGGCCACTTTGCAACGATCCAAGGTGGTTTCCGTGCTCCGCCGGGCCCAGGGAAACAAGAGTCACGCGGCCAAAATGCTGGGCATCGAGCGCCGCAAACTCTATCGGTTGCTGGAGAAATTCGAAATCAGCGATGTCGAAATCGCCGCCGGAAGGCTGGCAGGCAATGAGGCCGAATCCACCAGCCATGCCTAAACGACCTCTGCGCTCGGAGTCGCTGCATGTCCTCGTCGTGGATGACGATGAGGATACCCGCGCCAATCTCCGCGACCTCTTGGAGCTCGATCACTACCGAGTGCAGACCGCCGCCGGTTTCGCGAAAGGGATGGAAGCCATCAGGGCCAGCACGGAGAGCGCCGATGAATTCGACGTGCTCCTCGTGGACCGGAAACTGCCGGACGGAAACGTCGAAGACTGGCTGCCGCGGCTGAAGCAGGCGGCTACGCAGGCGGTGTTTATCGTCATCACTGCTTACGCCGACATTGAGGGGGTCATCGCGGCGCTCCAGGAAGGGGCTGATGATTACCTCCTCAAGCCTTTCAATCCAGAGTTGCTCCGCAAAACGCTCAATCGGCTCATCGCCCTGAAGCAAGCCGAGCAGAAAGCCCAACAAGCGCAGCGACTGGCGGCCATCGGCCAGATGATGACCGGCCTGGCCCACGAGAGCCGCAATGCGCTGCAGCGGAGCATGGCCTGCCTGGAAATGCTGGAAATGGAAGTTGGCGACAAGCCGGAGGCGCTCGATCTGGTGCGCCGGGTGCGGCGGGCCCAGGAACAACTCCATCAACTGCTGGAGGAAGTTCGCAACTATGCAGCGCCGCTGCATTTGGAGCGAACCACCAGTTCGCTCCAGGGAGTGTGGCAAGAGGCTTGGGATCAATTGTCGTCCCACCGACAGGGGCGTGACGCGGCCCTGGTGGAGCGAGTCGAAGGTGATTCCCGGTGCCAGATAGACCGCTTCCGTATGGGGCAGGTCTTCCGCAACATTTTCGAGAATGCATTGGCAGCCTGCCATGATCCGGTGCGGATCGAGATTGATTGTTCCATGGCGAGCGGAGATGCACAGGGGGGCGTGCGGGTTTTGGTCCGGGACAATGGTCCTGGGCTGACGCCGGAGCAGAGACGGCGGGTGTTCGAGCCATTCTATACGACGAAAGCCAAAGGAACCGGTTTGGGAATGGCGATTGCTCAGAGGATTGTGGAGACCCACGGTGGGGCGATTTCCGTGGAAGTCGAAGGCCCCGGGGCCACTTTTCTCATTGTTCTTCCCGGCTGATTCAGCATGAGCAAATCACTGCGGATTTCGATTGCCGACGATGAGCTGGACATGCGCGACTACCTCGCCCGCATCCTGCCACGGCTGGGGCACGAAGTGGTTTCTGCCGCGGAAAATGGCCGGCAACTGGTGGCGGATTCGCAGCGACTTTCCCCCGATCTCGTGATTACCGACGTGCGGATGCCCGAACTCGATGGTTTGTCTGCCATTCGTGAAATCCGTCGAGACCGGCCAGTTCCCGCCATCATCATTTCGGCGCAACTGGACATTGAACTGCTCCAGGAGCCACAGACGGGCCCCACCCTTGTCCTCATCAAGCCGATCAGCCGGCAGAATCTGCAAGAAGTGATTGCGGGGCTCATGGCTAGGGACGGCACCGCATAGTTGGCCACTCATTCCGCGCACTTCGCGCGCGCCCACGCGCGCCATTCTTCTCTGCCCGCAGTCCAATTGGCCAGTGTTCTCCTTGCGCAAGGCGTTGATCGCTTCACCGCTAACTGCCGGTAGCACAGTGGTTTACGGCTGAGGAAGGAAGGCAGTTTAGGGCTGGAGTTGTCGTTGCGGCTGGTCTTGGCACTGGTCTTGCTTTTGATGGCTACCGGTCAATTGTTCCATCCTTGGGAAGGTATTCCGATGACATCCATTTTTCCATCCCGCGCGACGCGCGATCTGACAATGACGACTTTGCCCGCCCCACAGGCCCAGGTCACTCAGGCTCGCCAGCACCAACTCTTCTCGCCCCAGGTCGAATCGGAACTAGCACAATCGGACCACGAAGCCTGGACCGCCGTCTGCTCCATTCTCATCACGATCGTCTCGCTGGGTCTGATTCTCGGCATTGGGGGAGTGCTGTTGACGCTTTAGCAATGGACGAGGCGGCTCATTTTGGCTGCGCATTCGTTAAGCGTCGGATGGTGGCAAGCAACTCGCTGACGTCAAAGGGCTTGTAACATGTGGCATCAACCCCGGAATACTGGCCGGCGCGCTGCTCCAATTCCGTGCGAAAACCAGTCACCAAAATGGTTTTGGCTCCTGGGTTCATTTCCCGTATCTCGGCACAGAGGCGCAAGCCGTCGCCGCCGGGGAGCTTCAGGTCCACAATGGCGACCTGGTAATCCTGGTCCTGAAGGGCCTTGTTCGCCGATGCCACGTTGTGTGCGAGTTTGACCCTGATTCCTTGCGAGCGGAGAACATCCCAGAGTGAGTCGCATAGATCCTCATCGTCATCCACGAGCATCACCAGGGGCTGGTTCACTGCCTCGTCAATGCACTGCATCACCTGAGCGATGTCCACGGGCTTGGACAGAATCTGCCAAGCGCCCGCTTGCAGCGCTTCCTCTGCCGAAGAAGTGCTGGCATAGGCGCTGATGATGACGGCGACTGTTCCGGAGGAGCGGCTCTTGATTTCCCTAAAAAGCTCCACGCCGCTCATCCCGGGCATTTTCAGGTCCAGGAGCGCTACATCGTAGTTGCCTCGATCCACTAGCTCCAAGGCGCTCGCACCGCTCGTCGCGGTATCCACACGGTAGCCAAATTCCGACAGGATATCGCGCAAGTTCGCGCAGATATCGGGTTCATCATCGACGACCAGGATTGAGGGAGGTTTGTGGCTCATGGCAACAGCATGCTAACCAACCGGTTCGTTCGGGCCATTCAGGCAACGGTGGAACCTTCCAGGCGAACCGTGAAACAGGTTCCCTGGCCCGGCTGGCTGGTCACCAGGAGCTGGCCACGGTGGTTGTCCACGATGGCCTTGGTGATGGCGAGACCGAGCCCCAGACCTCGCGCCTTGGTAGAGAAAAAAGGCTCGAATATCCGATGGATGTCCTCCTGCGAAATGCCATGTCCAGTATCCTGGATTTCCACGCGGAGGCAAAGTCCATCGGGAACCGTGCGCAGGCAGAGTTGTCCCCCTTGAGGCATGGCGTCCACGGCGTTGCGAATGAGGTTTCCAAAAACAATCGCCAATTGCCGGCGGTCCCCGACGATCGCTGGGAGCTGGTCGTCGCAGGCGATGCTGGGGGAGATCGATTTCGGCAGATCGACTCCGCTCAAAACCTCGGCGAGCAAATCCCTGACGTGGACTGGTTCCGCGTTAGGAAGGGGAAGCTTGGCGAAGTCAGAGAGGGCCGTAATGACGTCGTTCGCCACCGCCACTTGCCGACCAATCCGGTCCAAATGCTCATTCTTCTTTTCCGCTGAGGCGTTCTTGGCATTCTGCAGGAAGAACACGCTGGTCCGCACCACGTTCAGCGGGTTCCGCAGCTCATGGGCAATTCCGCTGGCCATTTGCCCAAGGACCACCAGCCGTTCAATCCGTTTTTGACGCTGCAGAAATTCGTACTGGTAGGCATCCTCGATGATTGCCAGATCGAGATCAAGCAGACGATTCAGGGCTTTGACCGTGAGCGCCAATTCCGGCAGTGGGCCTCTCCAGGAATGGCACATGACTTCGAGCAGCCCATTGCGAATCCGGGAAAGCGCTACGTTGGTATAGACCTGGTCTAGGCCGATTTCGACGTGCCGCAGCCCCACCTTCCAGCGTGCCAGGACGTAGTTGCTGTCGTACTTTCCCGCGAAGAGCTGTGTGAGCCAGGCGCGAAGAGTCCCCTTCAAACGCTGCACCTGAGCCTCGCCGCCAGTGATCACCTTTCCGGCGGCCGGGTGGCGACTGATCTCGGCGTAGAAATCGTCGATCAACCCCGCGATGTGCGGCTCGACGAGAGCCGCCACGGCAGTAATGCGGCCGGAATCTTCTTCCGTCCAGCCGACGTACTTTTGCAAATCTTGATAGCGGGCAAAGAGTTGCTGCTGTTCCATGGGAAGATTGTTGACGTTTACGTCCCTCACGACAAGCGAGACTCATCAAGCAATGGGAGCCGCCTTGGTTTCCGCATGAATTCCTTCCGCCAACTGATGAAGCTCGCGGCTGAGCAGGAGGAGCAAATCGTCGAGGCTGACAAGTCCGATGAGATCCCCCATGTAGTTGACAACTGGCAGCCGCCGAACCGCGAGGTCCATCATCTTCTGGGTGGCATTGTAAACACCTTCGTCGCCTTTGATGGTCTCCACCGGGCAAGTCATGACCCCCTGAACCTCATCATCGGGATTGTAGCCTCCCGTGCAGACCGCGATTGCCAGATCGCGATCCGTCACGATCCCGACCGGCCTGGTCCGTTCCGTGATGACCACGGCTCCGACGTTTTCCGTTTTCATGAGCCGTGCCACATTCTCCAGGGTATCCTGTGTTTGCGCGGAAACAGCACTGCGGGTGAGCATTTTGGTGAGGGACATGTTTCTTCTCCTTGCGTTGAATGAAACGAGGACCGGTTTTCAATTTGCAAGGGCCATGCCGCAATCCAAGGATCGGGCGACAGCAGATTGTCGGGCTGGGTCTCGCACGGCCAAATGCCCACTTTTTAGCCGAAAAGTCAGCAATCCACGGAGTGACTGCCGCTTGACGATCAAATCCAAGCAGCGATCGCTAGCGAGCGATTGTGCAAAACGCACAGCGTTTCGCGCGTTTCTGCGCGCCGGGCGATGCCGGAAGTCTCGCGTCAGACCAGTGCTTGCTCTGCCAACGCGAGTGAAAAGCACGTGACAATGGGTTGTTCGCCTGGTGATCCCCTTTGGCATAGTTATTGCGAATCTGCCCAAGCAATGTTGGAGTCCATCCCCCGCGTGGAGAATCCTTGCTGGTGGAGGTGCGTTGCATGACCCTCGTCCCCCGAATCGCTGAGCCGTTGACTCAAGACCCTCATTGCGACGAAGAACTCAGGCAGCGAGTGGTCCTGCACTTGGGCTCCTGCCGTCCCGAACTGGCCCGAGTCGCTGTGCTGGCCAAAGACGGCACCGTCATGTTGAGCGGCGAGTTGCCGACTTTCTTTCTGCGTCAATTGGCCTTCGAACGGGCTCGCGGTGTCGCGGGGGTCCGGCACTTGATAGACCAGATCGAAGTACCGACATCGACCAATGGATTTCACCGTTTTCCCAAGTAAGCGCTAGTGCCGCTGATTCGCACGCCGGAGACTGAAGGTATGTATCCATTTCACAATATCCTGGTCGTCATTGATTCTGCTGAGCCTGAGCAACCAGTCCTTGATCGTGCGGTGGACTACGCCCTGAAGCACCAGGCGGAATTGACCGTTGTCGACTCCGTACCCGAGTTTCGGTGGGCCCAAAAACTCGTACTTTCCGCGGAGGCGGAGCATCTGCCCGAACTGCTGGCCCGCGAAAAATCGGAACGGCTGAGAAAGCTTGTTGCGCCAATCCGTCGCCGAGGACTCAAGATCACTCACCGTGTCCTAATGGGGCGTTCGTCGCTGGAAATCACCAAACAGGTCTTGCGCCACAAGCACGACCTGGTGATGAAGGCCGCCAAGGGGCAACATAGCCGGCAGACGGGATTCTTGGGGACAACCGCGCAGGGCCTGTTGCGGAACTGCCCCTGCACGATCTGGCTGCTGAAGCCGGAGCATCGTGGTCCATTTCAGCGTGCCCTGGCGGCCGTGGATGCCCGGCCGAATGACCTGGATCATGCGGAGCTCAACTTTCGCATCCTGCAACTTGCCTCGGAATATTGTACGGATGAATCGATACCTCTGGATGTCATCTCGGCTTGCGGGATCGAAGGGGATGCTTACTTAGGAAATTATGCGTTGACCGATGAGTATCGGAGCATGGTGGCATCGTTGCGCGCCGAGAATCAGCAGAACTTGAATCTACTGATTTCGCGATTCAAGAGCATGCCGCCCAAGAATGTCCATTTGCTGCACGGCGAAGCGAGCACCGAAATACCGGCCTTTCAAGTACGAAACGGCGTCGATTTGCTCGTGCTGGGGACTGTCGCCCGGAGCGGGATTTCCGGATTCTTCTTGGGCAACACGGCGGAAGTCATCTTGAACAAAGTGGAATGCTCCGTCTTGGCAGTCAAGCCCGCCGGATTTGTATCGCCGGTGAAAGCCAGGTCGCGCAAGCGGGTTCCCGTGGTGGTGATGTAGCCCCATTCTTGACCTCCCGCAATCGCTGGGCACAAGGTCAACGAAACCAACGGATGCTGATCGAGAAAGGCAAGTTATGAAGAGTCAAGCCGGAGTCTGGATCGACCATCAACAGGCCATCGTGGTCCTGATGTCGCGCGCAGGCCGGGAAGTCAAAAAGGTCAAGTCCGGCACTGAAAAGCCGGGGAAACCAGCGGGCGGCTCACGCCCGACAAACAAGTACACGCCCCATGATTTTGTTGCGGATGATCGGCGAGAGCGAAAGGTCGCGGAGGAGCGCAAGAAATTCTATGACGAGGTGCTGGCCCTTGTTCGCGGTGCAGGCTTGCTGTTGATCTTTGGTCCCGGTGAAGCCAAAGGCGAGCTCAGCAAGCGCATCAAGACCAAGAAACTTCGTGGCCTCATCGTGAAACTGGAAACCGCCGACAAAATGACGGATCGCCAGGTGGCGGCCAAAGTGCGCCAGCACTTCGCCATAACTTCTGCCAGCAAATCCGTTGCTCCGAACAAAACGGCGAAGGCCTCGGTGGGAAATCGTACGAGGAAAACCGGCAAATAGACCATTGGGTCGGCGCATCGGCAGAGATGGCCGATGCGCCAGTGCGATCGAGTCTTGCTATTCGGCGGCTGGCTCCCGCACCAGATCGAAAGTGCCGCGAAATTCCTCCTTGTGTTTGACCAGGAACTTTTGAACGTCTACGGTCTGGGCCGTGATCAATTTGCGGCCGTCAAACGTGGCCGTGGCAATTTCGTCGCTGTGCTCAGCCAGGTATTTGTCCAGCCACTGGTAGTCAATAGCCGCCAGTTCAAAACCGGTTTTCGTTTCGCGGACAAGATAAATGGTGTGAATCGGAACCAGGTGAAACTTGTAAAAGCCGTTAGCCGCTCCATTGGTGTCTTCGGGGAAAAGATCGAGAAAGAGAGTTCCTTCAATCTTCGCCAGGTGGCCGATAAACCGCCCTTGGCGGCCTTCCTCGTCCTGATAGGACAGCGTGTACGATTTGTCGCCGCGCTTGGCAAAATTCCATTTGGCCTTCGCATTCGGCTGCGACCAGACCCCTACGAACTGAGAATTGAAAACGAGATTCTCCTCCTTGTATGCCGGATTGAGTGACGGAATACAGCCGGCAATGGCCGCCAGAAAGAGCGTTCCGCAGGTGATTAGTTTCTTGTTCATGGTCATTCTCCAAGTGTAAGAGGGGGGAGCGCGGGAAGTCGCATGTCTTGTTGCACGTATTACATGCTGGCAAACGGTATACCTTTCAACGGGCCCTTGCGGTAAAACCCGATTTCTCTCGGCAATGCGTGGTCGTCTAAAACGCGGCGAATGGACTGCTGTCCCGGACCAGCCCAAAGATGCGCGGAAAAACTGTGTCAGATCCGCGCGCCGCCGTTGCGAACCGCCCTCACTAAGTGAGTCCTGCACAACCGCCAACCGTACGCATGGAGCAGAAGGCCGGCATCCTTTTCGGAATATCCTGGGTCATCGCCTTTAGGTTCCTCGAAGGTCATAGTCATGCCTTCGCTGAGCCGGAATACTGGACGCAAATAGCATTGCGCCCAGGAAATAGTGATTTCTTTGCCAATGCCGTAACGGCGGGGTGGAATGAGCGGAATGAGCCACTCTGAAATCACTGCTCTGCTGCCGGTGGTGCCTCTCCGGTTAGAATGGCGCTCTTCGTCCCCTCCACGAGGATGCCCTGTTCATGCCGCTGCCCGCCATTGCCGCCTTTCCTGGCTCCACGCTGCCCGCGATTGTCACCGTACCCGAGCCCCGTTCGCCGGGGATTAGGGAAGTCCTCTGTCGTACGATGGAACTGGGAGTCTGTGGGACCGATCGGGAGATACTGCACTCCGCCAATCCGTGGGTTCCACCCGGAGAAAAGTTTTTGGTGCTGGGGCATGAATGTCTGGGAGAGGTGCTGGCGGTCGGAGAAGGTGTGACCGAGTATCGCCCCGGCGACCTGGTGGTGCCGGCGGTTCGCAGGCCCAAGCCGGGGGAGACGCGCCGGCTGGATTATTTGCCGCTGGGGAAATTCACGGAGCGGGGAATCTGGTCGGAGCATGGCTTTAGTGTCCCGCTTTGGCTGGACCGGCCGGAGCATCTTTATCGCGTGCCGCCGGCGATTGCGTCGCTGGCCGTTTTTGCCGAACCGCTGGCGGTAGCAGAAAAAGGTGCCAATGAAGCTTTGACTTTGCAGAATGCTCGCTTGGGGGAGCAGGTCTGGCGGGACAATCCACCGCGCGTCATCGTCACCGGCATGGGGCCGATTGGCTTTGCGGCCGTGTTGGCGGCAGTCGCTCGCGGCTGGCCGGTGAGCATGGTTGGCCGCGATGAGCCGGACTCATTCCGGGCGAAGCTGGCTCAGGAACTTGGTGCGGATTACATCGGGACGGACAAAATGAACTGGGAGCCGGCAGACGCGGAGCGGGATGGATTTGACCTCTGCCTGGAATGCACCGGCAGCGACGACATCATGCTGGCCTCGGCGGGAACACTCCGCTCCTGCGGCATCATGGTCTGGCTGGGGAGCACCCGCCTGCCGCAGCCGGCCAGCCACAATGTCGCCAGGCTGATGCGGGACGGCCTGATCCGCAACCATTTGCACATCGGCACCGTCAACGCCGCTCCGCGAGACTTTCACGACGCACTCGCCCACCTGGCCCAGTTGCAAAGGACTCATGCCACGCAGCTCGCCCGTCTGTTCACCGCCCGCGTGAAGCTGGCGGAGTCTCTCTGGCATTACGAACATCGGCAGCCACAGGGGATCAAGACGGTGGTGATGGTGGAATAGAGAGGCTTTCCTCGCGGGGCTCACCAGGGGAGAATGAACGGACCCAAGTCACAGCCTACTCTCGACGACCCTTTATGAAGCCTATTTTGCAATCCCTGCTGTTGGCCGATCACGTTTACAGCGATCAGGCGACGGGGAAGAAAATCATCGCCGGCGTGTTCAATCGCGTGCAGCGCATGAAGCCGCAACCCAAGCCCGCCGAAGGGGAAGCGCCGCGGCCGGTGCCGATTCCCGCCGGGGGGCTCGCCAGCACGCCGTTTGTTTATATGGCCGTGACTGAGCTGCGCGGCAAGAGCGATTTCATCCTGGAGCTGACGGATCTGGCCGAAAATATTGGGCTGTTCAAAATCGGGTTCACCGTGGATTGCAAAGATCCCTTGCAGACGGTGGAGGTCCACTTTCCCATTCCAGCTCTCGCCCTGCCGCACGCCGGCGTCTACAGCTTGGGACTGCTCTGGAAGGACGAACTGCTGGGGGCCCTGCGCATTCTGGCCGCCGACATGGAGCCGCCGCCGGTGCCGCCGCAGTAGTCGCCAAGCCCGCTCGAGGGAGTTAATAGCAGCGGCAAGATGGTTCGAACCCTCACGCGCCGGGGCAAACCGCCTTGCCGTATTCTGGCCTGACTCCGAACTGCTCAAGGCGATTGGTGTCCTTTGTGATATGCTCTCGACAGGAAATGAAACGTGGAAAGGCCAGCCGCCGGCATGAAATCCGACACTTCTCCATCCGCATCCGCCAGGGACTGGTTATTCCGCGTCGTGCCGGCGCTGGACTCGCTCCGGACCTATACCCTGGCGACCTTTCGCCACGACTTGATTGCCGGCCTGACCGTGGCCACGGTCGCGGTGCCGCAGGCGATGGCCTATGCCACCATCGTCGGATTGCCGGTGGAATATGGGCTGTATACCGCGATCGTCATGACGGCGGTGGGAGCCTTGTTCGATTCCTCCAAGCAGCTCATCAACGGGCCGACCAACGCCATCTCGATTGCCGTGCTCAGTGCCATTGCCGGGTTGGGCTTGGGGAACCAGCAAGATGTGATTCAAGCGGCCGTACTGATGGCCCTGATGATCGGGATCATTCAGACCGGAATTGCCCTACTTCGCCTGGGAGATCTGAACCGCTACATCTCCCACGCCGTCATCGTCGGCTTCACCGCGGGCGCTTCCGTGCTCTTGGTTTTGGACCAGCTCAAGAACTTGTTCGGCCTGGCCGCTCAGGGAGGTCCGCACGACCATTTCCTGGTGCGGCTTTGGCTGACGTTGACTCAACCAAAGTCGATCAACGGGTATGCGCTCGGTATCGGAGCGGGGACGGTCGTTTTCGTGCTCGCGCTGGGCTGGTTCAACCAGTGGCTCCATCGCCGCTTTCGCTGGCGCGTGCCGGAGCTCCTGCTGGGAGTAATCCTGGCGGCGGTGGTGGTCTGGGCCGCGGGGCTCGATCGACCGCAGGTGGATGCCAATGGCAACGTCATTCGCGACAAGGTGAGCGTGATCGGTACGATTCCCCGCGAGCTTCCCAGGCTGAGCGTACCGAAAGGAGATTGGCCGCAAATTCGCCAGCTTTCCGGCAGCGCCTTGGCCATCGGCGTACTCGGTCTCTTGGAAGCGATGGCCATGGCCAAAGTAATCGCCGCCCGCACCGGCCAGAAGCTGGATATGAATCAACAGTGCTTGAGTGAAGGGCTAGCGAACACGGTCGGCAGCTTTTTTCAGTGCTATCCCGGCTCAGGGTCGCTCACGCGCTCCGCCATCAATCACCAGGCGGGGGGTGCGACGCAGTGGTCGGGCATCGTTTCCGCGGTGGCGGTCGGGGCCACGATGCTGCTCTTTGCGCCCTATGCGTACTACATTCCCCGGGCGGCTTTGGCGGGCATCCTGATGGTTTCGGCGTTCCGCATGATTGATTCTCACAAGCTGGCCTATCACATGCGAGTCACCAAAATGGACGCGGTGATTGTGCTCGCCACCGCCATTTCCGCCGTGGCGGTCTCGGTGGAATTTTGCATTCTGATCGGCACGTTCGTGTCATTCTTGATCTACCTGCCCCGAGCCGCTCGCATCGGCATGACCGAGCTGATCCTGACTCAGGACGGCATGATCCGCGAGAGGATCCCCGGCGATCCTGAATGCAACCGCGTTCTCATTTACAGCATTGAGGGAGAGCTGTTCTTCGGCTCCAGCGGCGAACTGGAAGGCGAACTGCAGAAAATCGAGCAGCGTGTTGCGGGCGGTGTGCGGGTAGTGCTACTGCGGGTGAAATACGCCCGGAACGTGGACGGCGTCTGCCTCGATGTACTGGAGAGTTTCATCCGGAAAATGGAGAACCAAAAGGTCACTGTCATCCTCTGCGGCGTGCGGGGCGATCTACTGAGGGTAATCCAAAACGTCGGCTGGGAATCCTGGCTCGGCCCGAACCGAATTTATCCCGAAGGAGCCGCCGTCTGGTCGAGCACGCTGCAAGCGGTCGACCGGGCCTACAAGATTCTGGGCCCCGATCGTTGCCCAACCTGTCCCTTGAAAACCGGCGATCCAGGATCGGCGCGAGGGTGGAATTACATGATTTGAGCCGGGCAACCGCTGCACGATTTCGCACTCATTGTTGTTTCACCCGGCACTGCGGAGTTGAACTGGTAGATAGCTTAGCCCCCGCGCCCACGCGGGGATTCGCCGCGTGGACGCGGCGGCTAAGCTTGGTAAGCTGCGGGAAATTGAGACTGCCGCGACGCTACGACTTTATGGATACGCGGGCGTGACGATGCGGCTGGGGCCGCGATTGGTGCGCAATTTATCGGGCTTGCCGGAGGAAGGAAGAACTGGCACCCCCTTTCGCGACACTATGTGTGCTTGGGAGTCCCTGGACCTCTGGCGGGCGAGAGTAGCCTGAAATGCCAGCCAGACTTCTTCATCGGCCGGCGGAAAGTAGAGGCCGCTGGGATAAGGCTCGAGCTCAAACTCGCCAAACATTGCGTCCGCCTCGTCTGGGACATGCTGCCGCGCAAAGATGCACCGACAAGTCCAGCTTAGTTCGAGACCTGGCGGAGTGTTCAAGAAAATGCGCTTTTGGACGCAATTCGCCTACGCTTGAATCCCGCCATGTGGCGGTTCCAGCGGCCGCCTGAAGGCGGGACTCCAACGGTTAAGAAGCCAAGAGCTTGCGGACGACGGTTTGGAGGATGCCGCCGTTCTTGTAGTAGTCGAGCTCGACCGGCGTGTCGATACGGACGCTCGCCTGGAAGGTCTTGGCGGAGTTGTCGGCGGAAGTGGCGCGGACGGTGATGGTGCTGCGGGGCTGCAGCGAGTTGTCCAGGCCGAGGATTTCGAAGGTCTCCTCGCCGGTCAGGCCGAGTGTTTTCCAATTCTGGCCGGCGGGGAATTCGAGCGGCAGGACGCCCATGTTGACCAGGTTGCTCCGGTGGATGCGCTCAAAGCTGGCGGCGATGACGGCTCGAACGCCCAGCAGCATCGTTCCTTTCGCCGCCCAGTCGCGCGAGGAACCCGTGCCATATTCCGTGCCGGCCAGAATGATGGTGGGAACGCCAGCCTGCTTATAAGCCATCGCGGCATCGTAAATCGGCACGACAGCCGGCGGTCCAGCGGACTGGTTGACGAAGCAGCGCGTCACGCCCCCTTCTGTGCCCGGGGCCAGGAAGTTGCGGATGCGGATGTTGGCGAATGTCCCCCGCACCATCACCCGGTCGTTACCCCGGCGACTGCCGTAGCTGTTGAAATCGGTAACGGCCACACCCTGCTCCATCAGGAACCGGCCGGCGGGGCTGTTCTTACTGATGTTGCCCGCGGGCGAAATGTGGTCGGTGGTGACGGAGTCCCCCAGCATCGCCAGAACGCGGGCTCCTTGAATCGGTTCAATTGGCTTGGTGGCGACGGTGAGGTCCGAAAGGAATGGTGGCTCCTGGATGTAAGTACTGGACTGGTCCCACTGATAGAGATCCCCTTCGGCGACCTTGATGACGTTCCACATCTCGTTGCTGCCAAAGACGCCGCTATAGCGATTGACAAACATCTCGGGCAGCACCGACTGGCTCAGCGTCTGCTGAATTTCGGAGTGGCTCGGCCAGATGTCCCGCAGATAGACCGGGCCGTCTTTCCCTTGGCCGATGGGCTCGCTGGTCAGGTCGATATCGGTCGTGCCGGCCAGAGCATAAGCCACGACCAGCGGAGGGCTGGCGAGGTAATTCGCCTTCACATGCGGATTGACGCGTCCTTCAAAATTGCGATTGCCAGAGAGGATCGCGGCAGCGACCAGGTCCCCTTCCGTTACCGCAGCCGCAACTGCATCCGGCAGCGGCCCGCTGTTGCCGATGCACGTGGTGCACCCGTAGCCGACCGTGTGAAAACCAATCGCTTGCAAAGCCTTCGTCAGCCCCGCCTTGTCCAAATAGTCGCTGACGACGCGGGAACCGGGGGCGAGGCTCGTTTTCACATAATGAGGAACCGTCAGACCTTTTTCGACCGCCTTCTTGGCGACCAGGCCGGCGGCCAGCATCACCGATGGGTTGCTGGTGTAGGTGCAACTGTTGATGGCGGCGATGACGACCGCGCCGTGGCCAATCTCTTCCGAGTGGTCGTTCTCTTTGACGGGTCCCTTTCGCGCCAGCGCGGCATCGTCGAGACCAAAGCCACGGTCGGCAATGGGGGCTCGCAAGGCGGTCTGCCAGGTCTTCTTCATGGCCGAAAGCGAGACGCGGTCCTGCGGCCGTTTGGGTCCGGCGAGCGAAGGCTCCACGCTGCCGAGGTCGAGCGTGACGGCCTTGGTATAGGAAAGTGTCGGCGAAGCATCGG
>SXOA01000054.1 GCA_005778405.1 Planctomycetaceae bacterium | reverse complement strand
CAACCCTCTCCCAAGGGGAGAGGGAGTTTCAGGATAGGCGCGGGGACCCTGTATCAAGATGGAGTGCGATGTATCAGACTTGCGTCGAGAGGTGCAGCCCGAAGGTCAGTTCCCGCAAGGAGTTTCGGCAAGGGAGCTCGGCGTGAGCTCTTGAAGAACAGGTCGCGAAACCTGTATCAAGGGGCAGGTAGGGTGCATGAAGTAACACGAAATGCACGCGTGATCCACGTGGTTCTCGGGTGGCTGCTGCGAGCGACGCGTGTATTTCGCTGACGCTCATACACCCTACCGCTGACGCTTGGGGCTCGGGAGGAGGGTGAATCAGAATCGCGAGGATGAATCAAACTTGCGTCGATTCATGAATACGGAACATAAGTTTACACAAGGAGTTCCGGCAACATGAATCAGCGTAAGTCCCTGAAAAACAACGTGCGAATCATATGAATCACGCCACTTGCCATCGCTAAGCAGGATTCTGCAGATACCGCTTCTCAATCTTCGCCGCCATCGTTCCCAGGCCGTAGTAGCCCATGCTGGTGCGGGCAACGTGGGTCAGGATGTCGTAGGCTCGCCAGCGGTTCCAGCCGTAGTCGGCTTCCATCCAGAGGATGAGGCGGGCAAAGGCTTCGGCGCTGGCCCGCTCCATGGGGCAGCCGCTGACGATGGTCATGATTTCGGTGGGAGTTTCGATGCGGGGGCCGGCGATTTTTTTCCCTTTGGCCAGGTTGACCGTGATGATGGTGTGCGAGGGCATCTCCAGGCCGCTGGCGGAGAGCTCGCCGTGCCCCATCGCGGCGTGGGCGTCGCCGAGGTAGAGGTAGGCCCCGGGGACGAAGACCGGCAGATAGACGATGTTGCCCGGGGCCGTTTCGATGATGTCCATGTTGCCGCCGTGCGGGCCGGCGGGGAACGTCGTCGGCACCCCCATGTCCGGGGCGGTGCCGATGCAGCCGAGCATGGGCGTGTAGGGGATGGTGAGCGAATCGCTCCAGTGAATCTGGCCGTCCTTGATGGGGCAGACGTGCGTCCCGTGCGGGCATTCCGTCCCCAGCCATTCCGCCAATTGCTTGGGGTCGCTGGTCCGCGTGGCACACTGGCCGAGGCTTGGGCGAATCTCCTCGATCTTCACCGCCAGCGAATCCCCGGGCTCCGCCCCTTCCACCCAAATCGGCCCGGTCTGCGGATTGCCGTAGGGCTTCTTCGACTTGTCGCGGCGGTCGGCGTTGGTCCGGACCTGGCCGCTGAAGGCGTCCTCGGTTTCGACGAACATCGTCTCGCCCGGCTGGATGCGGAGGCGAGGCTCGTTGTGGCGGGAGAATTCGTAGTAGAGAGGGCCGAGGGGGAGACGCTGCATGGTTCGTAGTAACCCGCTTCAACGGGTTTGCTTTCGTCGGGGAGTAGAGAAAGGCGTGAGCCGGATTGTATCATTGGTACGGAAGCCAGCAGAAGAGCGTGACAGAAAAATGGGGGACAATGACATGAAGAATGGAAGCAGCTGTCGTTTCATCGCGGTTATGGCGTTGCTGGGAATTGCCGGTTGTGGAAGCAATCCCCAGCCGGTGGTGGAGAAGAAGGAAGGTCCGAAGGAGATGGTGAAGCAGCCGGAGGAGAAGGGTACGGAGAAGCCGGCAGTGTCGAAGAAGGAAGATTGGATTGACGAGAAGCCGAAGCGGGACCTGGCGGCGGAGTGGAAAACGCTGGCGGGGGAAGTGGGCGGGAACTTGGCTGCCGGCAAGTTCGATGAGGCCCAGCAGGGGATTGAAAAGCTCGACAAGCTGTATACAGGGGATGACAAGCAGACTGCCGAGCAAGCGGATGAATACCAGTCGCTGTCCGGAAAGCTCGCCGACGCCCGCAAGGCGGTGCTCGACAAAAAACGAGAGGCGAATCTGGTCCTGGCCGAAAAGCAGATGAACTTCGGCAAGTTCGAGGAGGCCCAGGCGCTCATCGACGACGTGGTCGCCCACAACCCCACGCCGCAGCAGCACGAGAAGGCTGGCGCGATCAAGGACGAAATTGAGCGCCGCCGGCGGGCCAAGCGGGACTTGCAGGCTTACATGAACATGCTCGCCTCCGCCAACCGCCGCGAGGTCGAAGCGGCGCAGTTCGAACTGCTCAAGGATCCGGAGACGTCGCTGTCGATTCTCGCGGAAGCTTCCCAGCGGACCGACAAACCGGTGCTGGCCAGCAACGCCGTGGAAACGCTCGGCATGCTCGACCGCCCGCAGCAGGCCCAGGCCATCCTGGTGGAAATCCTCCGCCGCGACACGCAGCAGCCGCTGTGGGCCGTGGCGACCAAGGAAATCATCCGCATGGGGAAGCCCGGCGCGGGGGAACCGCTGCTGGCGTTGGCGCTGGCCGAAGTTCCGGTGGAGCAGAAAATGGCGGCGCTCGAAACCATTGCGCAAATCTCCGACCCCCCGCCGCAGACGCTCGTTTCGCTGCTTCCCACACTGCATGCCGACGGCCCCATGCTCCGCCTGGCCCTCGCTGCCGCTCTGCACGGAGCGATGACCCATTCCCAGTTCGACCTCATCTCCCGCCGCGGCTTTGACGGCGAACTGACGCCGCAGCAGGAAGAGCAGCTCGATAAGCTCCCCGAGCGCCTCGCCGCCCTCGCCGCCCCCAAAGATCCCGCCGCCAGTGGAGCGGCTGATGTTGGTCGAGCCGCGCAGTCGCTCGCTGTAGCCCTGCGCTATGTCCCGGCGCAACCACTGAGTGGCCTCAAGATTCATCTCGTCGATGCCGAAGTCCCGGAAGCCCCGGCTGCCGCGGTGCTCGATGGCATCTGGAATTCCATCGACCCCAAGACCATGTGGCGGCATTCCATCGAAAAGCGTAGCTCCATCACGCTCGACCTCGGCAGCGAAAGGACCGTCACGGCCGTCAAAATCTGGAACTTCAACGAGCCCGGCGGCATGTTCCGCGGCTGGAAGGATTTTGAGATTTTCGTCGGCAACAGCCCCTCCGAAACCACTCCCGTCGCCGCCGGCATCGTCCCGATGGCCCCCGGCGCTGCCGACACTCCCGACTATGGCAGCCTCATCACCGTCCCCTTCACCCGCGGCCGCTACATCCGTCTGCAAGCCAAGGGACCGTGGCAGCCGAACGCGTATCTGGGGCTGTCGGAAGTGCAAGTGCTGGGCTTTTGACGAAAAAGCCGCGACGATGGGTTTATCGCCGCGGCTTGCGGAAGTCGAGCAGATTTTTTCTGGGCAGGCTGGAAGCCTGGCCCACTTTAGGCCTTCAGATTCTGCCACCAATCTCCCTTGCCGGGGACCGGGAGTTGGTAGAACCCGTCGGGTCCCGGCTTCACCGGAGCTTCGTCCTTGAGGGACTTGAAAGCGTCGAAATTGGCCAGCGGGACGGCGTAGTTCAGGCACTTGTCCCAGTCGAGCTTCTGGCCGCTATAGGTGGCCATGCGGCCGAAGATGGCGGTCATGGTGGAGAGGGCCCCGAATTCCCCTTCGTTGGGAACGCGGCCGGCCCGCAGGTCGGCGAAGAGGTCGTGGTGCTCCTGCTGGTGGCCGTCCGCGCCCAGATCGCCAAAGTTCTTGATGATCTTGCCGTCGGAGCCATAAATCTTGCTGCCGCTAACGTCGGACCGCCCCTTGGTGCCGTGAACATACTCCGCGACGATGTTCCAGCATTCCGGCTGGTGGCGACATTCGGACAGCATGACGGTGCCGTCGGGATAGGTGAACTCAACCATGTGGTGGTCGAAGGTCTCGCCGTATTCCCGTCCCTTGCGGACTTCGCAGCCGCCGACCCCCTGGGCTGTTTTGGGATAGGCGTTTTTGATCCAGTTGATGACATCCAGGTTGTGGATGTGCTGCTCGACGATGTGGTCGCCGCAGAGCCAGTTGAAGTAGTACCAGTTCCGCATCTGGTATTCGAGTTCGGTGTAGCTGTCTTGCCGCGGGCGGACCCAGGGAGTCGAGCCGTTCCAGTAGGCACGAGCCAGGACGATGTCGCCAATTGCTCCATCCTGAATCTCCTTCACGGTAGCCATGTACTTCCGCTCGTGGTGCCGCTGCAGGCCGACCTGCACAGCGAGATTTTTTTCCTTGGCGACTCTCACCGTGTTCAAAACGCGGCGAACGCCGGCCGGGTCGGTGGCGACCGGCTTTTCCATGAAAACGTGTTTGCCGGCGGCAATGGCCGCTTCAAAATGGAGCGGGCGGAAACCGGGGGGCGTGGCCAGAATGACCAGGTCCAGGTCGCACTTCATGATTTCCTTATAGGCGTCGAAGCCGGAGAACATCCGCTCCTTGGGAACATCGACCTTCTCTCCCTTGGCCCGCTTGAGGGATTGAGCACTGGCGTTCAACCGGTCCTCGAAGGCATCGGCCATGGCGACCAGCTTGACCGGCCCGCCGCTGGTGTTCATGGCCTGGTTCGCCGCGTCCGACCCACGTCCGCCGCAGCCGACGAGGCCAATCTTGATCTCATCGCTCCCGAACGAATGGGCCGCCCGGGCGATATTCAGCGAGCCCGCGGCCATCGCACCGCCAGCAACCAACAAAGAGGAATTGCGGATGAAATCGCGACGGGTGGTTCCCTTGGGGGACGAATTCGTGGACATCGGTTGCTCCGAGAGGTTTGAGGCAGCTACTTGGGTTGACCCGTCAGCATAGCGGAGGGGAGAGCCGAATTCAATTATGAGCGGAAGTGAGGAGAAGGTAAAGCGAAGGGAGAATTTGCTAGTGACGCCGTCCGCTCAGAATGCCTACTTCTTGGACGGATTTGGGACTAATGCTGGAGAAGTCAACAATTCGATTCTCAATCGACCACTCCCAGCCGGCTGTGCTTTCTCTTTTTCTGTCCGACCTTGCGACCTCAATAGAATTCTTACCCTGTGACATGCGCGTTACGTGCGCGCATGTTGTACAGTAGTTGTACACCGATGCCTTTTTGGTTGCGGCTTTGTCGCGTTAAGGCGAAACGGGAAATTCCACCCCTTCCTTAAACACTCGCTGCACCTGCAATTCTTTGTCTAGCACCACAATGTCTGCCCGTTTGCCCGCGGCGAGGCTGCCGATTTCTTTTTCCCAGCCGGCGATGCGGGCGGGGGTGAGGGAGGCCATTTTGACGACTTCCCATAGCGGCCGACCTGTGGAAGCCAAAAACGTGCGGAGCATGTGGTCCATCCCTTCGACGCTGCTGCCGAGGGCTTTGCCGTCGGGCATCATGCCGACGCCGTCCCGCTTGATGATTGGCTCGCCGCCGTCGAGCGGGCCGATCATGTAAGGCCCGTCCGGCATGTCGAGGGCTCGGCTGCAATCGGTGACGAGGGCCAGGCAGTCGGAGCCTTTGATCTTGTAGGCGAGTTGCAGCAGGTCGGGCGAGAGGTGCTTGCCGTCGGCGATGACCTCGGTGGTCAGCTCGTCGAAGAAGAGGGTCGCTTCCAGCACTCCCCCTTGCATCGGATACATCTGGAACTGCCGCAGCCGCGTTTTGTCGGACATGGCGCAGAACAGATGGTCCACATGCCGCACCCCCCACTTCACCGCGGCGGCCATTTGCTCGAACGTCGCCCAGGAATGGCCAACGTTGGTGCGGACCCCCTTGGCCGTGCAGGCCTCCACGAAGTCTTGCGCGCCGGGAAGCTCAGGCGCGACGGTGCAGGTGACGAGCGAATCGGCATATTCCAGGTACTGGTCGTATTCCTCCTTGATCGGCGCGCGGATGGCCGCTCCGGGGTGGGCACCGCGGGCTTCGTAGCGGAAATAGGGGCCGTAGAAGT